>NZ_JALPRS010000003.1:300000-479785 GCF_023630255.1 Pontibacter deserti
ACGAATTGGTGGTACGGGCTTAAACAGTTTCAATAAACTTGTACTTACAGGTTCAACAATTCTGGATGCTGGTATAACTATGATTGCCCGCTCGAATACCAGTGGCAACGTTACTGTGCAACCGCAGCTGCATGTAAACAGCAGCTTAGATCCTCAAACAAACCTGGTAACTGTGCCGAATGTTGCGGGAGCCGAACTTATAGTTGGGCCTACTGCAACGCTGTATGTAAAAGGAGCTACATATTTCAGTAACTATAGCAGGTCGCCAACAACAATGTATACAACCAGTACTATAAACTATGCTGGTGGCGACCAAACAATAGAGAGTGCTCTTGTGTATGGAGTGCTTCGGGTAAGTGGCACAGGCACGAAAAGATTAAATGGAAACACTCGTGTTTTCGGAGCACAAGACACAGGCCTTCATATTGATGCGGGAGTACTTGACTTGGAGTCATATACGTTGGATAAAGACAATAGCCCAGGAGCTTCGCTAAGTATAGTTTCAGGAGCAACTCTACGCATAGGAGGTACCAACACTTTTCCGGCTAACTATGGAACAAATACACTGGATGCAAACAGTACGGTAGAGTATTATGGCACAAACCAAACTGTTGCTAACGTGTCGTACGGTCATTTGCTGCTAAGTACTTCCGGAATAAAAACAATGCCTGCAACTGCTATGACAGTGAAAGGCAACCTGACTAGTAGCGGAACAGTGTCTTATACAGCAGGAGCACCCGTAAATGTGGCAGGTAATGTTACCATCGGAACCGGTACTACATTTAATGGCGGAAGTGCTATTCACACGATTGGAGGCAACTGGGCAGCGAACGGTACTTTTACTGGCAACGCAAGCACTGTGTTAATGACAGGCAGCAATAAAATCATCTCAAGTACGGCAGGTGCAACAGAGTTTTTCAACTTAACCCTAAACGGGACGGGGATAACTATTACAGTACCGGCATTAACGATCCGTGGGGATCTGAACGCACCAGGTGGTTTAGCACAAGTTGCAGATGGCAACATTACTATGACAAATACTGTGAGTAAAAGTATTAGCGGTGCTAATCTCAACTTCCAGAACCTGACTATAGATGGTATAGTAACTACAGCTGCCAACCCAACCCTGAATGGTAACTTTACTGTAAACGCGGGCAAGACTTTTACAGCCAGTGCAGGTACAGTAACGATGGCTGGCCTAAACAAAAGCATAGCAGGTAGCGGCTCTAAAACATTTTTTAACTTAACTATCGCAAACGCTACCTCTACAGCAGCCTCCTTTACAGTAAATGCAGCGTTGAGTGGGTCCAGTTCATTAACGGCTAGTGCAGGTACAGCTACTTTTGGTAGTACATCTACTTTCGCAAATACCCACTATTTAAATGATGTGGCCATTACAGGTACAAGTATGCGCATGCTGGCGAACGCTAACCTATATGTAGCAGGAACAATGAGCAAAGGCGCTAGTTCGGTTTTTGATGTTACCACGGCTACGCCTAATACAGTTTATTATAACGGCTTAAATCCACAGCCATTGCTTGCCACTACCTATCATCATTTAGTGCTAACTAATACCGGAGCCAAAACAGCAGGTGGTGCTATAACTGTAAACGGAAATTCAACTATAGATGCGGGTGCTACACTTAATGCAGGCAGCTTTAACCATAACTTATATGGCAACTGGGTGAACAATGGTAGTTTCAACCATAATAATGGTACAGTAACTTTTACCGGAGGGGCCAACACGAGTATAACAGGCGCTACATTTTTTAACAACCTGGCACTTAACAAAACAAGTATGGGCAATGCGGTAACATTGCTGACGGATGCGACTGCCAACACGCTGCAGATGACCAACGGGATTATGCAGACAGGTGCCAACAAGATAATCATACTTAACACCCGTAGCGGTAATGGTTGGGTTATAGGTACAGTAAACAGGCAACATGTTTTTAATGATGGCGAAGCTTATGCGTTTAACTCTCCTTTCTCTCAGCTCTCATTTGCAAGCCCTGCAGGTATAACTGATGTAAGCATAACTGTAGCCGAAGAATCGATAGCTGGTTTTACAACAGGGGCAGCCATTAACAGGAAGTATACGATTGCCATACCTGCAGGTACTTATACAAATGGTACACTACAGCTACAATACAACGACACAGACCTGAACGGTAACAACGAAGCAGGGCTACAACTATACCGTTATGAAAGCGGCATTGGCAGATGGCTTACCAGAGGCCGCAGCGCATTAAGTTCAACTGATAACTGGGTAAGAAGAAACTCCTTTACCAATCTGCAGGGCGTCTGGACGATGTCAGCTAATCCGAATATATACAGATGGGTGGGCGGTACAAGTATAGCATGGGAGCTTCCGGCAAACTGGGAGAATATTACAGATGGATTTATCGTAACCGCAGATGTTGCACCACTCAGTAATGATGAAGTTATACTTAGTGAAGTAGTTCCGGTTAATCAGCCAACTATAAACTCAGATGTAACTGTTAGCAAAATAACCTACAAAAGCATTGCACCAACTAACCTGACTGTAGGGAGTGGTTCTTTAACTGTAACAGGCAACATGGCAACAGCTGGCGCTGGCACAGGAATACAACACACACTTGCGGCAGGTTCACAAACCATAAACATTGGCGGAAACCTGGTTCTGAACGATGGAAGCGCAGGCAACAGCCTATCAGTTATCAGTACTTCTGGTACAGTTAACGTTACAGGTAGCATACAGCACCGTGAAACCGGAAGTATAGAACTAGGGACGGGCAACCTAAACATAAGCGGAGATTATATTTATGTAGCCGGAAACTTCGCAGCCGGAACTGGTACTGTAACCTATAATGGCACTGGTGCACAAGTAGTAGCCGGTTTACCTTATCATCATTTAACAGTTAGTAAAACAGCAGGCACTGCAACCTACACAGCCGCTGCCACACAAAGTATAACCGGTAATTTGTCTGTTAATAATGCCGGAACCCTGGCACTGGCTGTACCAACACTGAATGTGGCAGGTAATGTAAGTATAACGGCAGGCCAGTTACAAGCCAACGCAGCAACTATAGATCTAAAAGGTAACTGGAGCACAGCAGGCACAGCATCGTTTACAGCAGGTACAAGCACTGTTATTTTCTCAGGAAGCACAGATCAGACCGTATCAGCTACCAACTTTAATAACCTGACCAAAACAGCTGCCAACACCCTGACTACTACAGGCATCTCAACTATAAATGGCTCGCTGGATGTGCAGGCTGGAACATTGCTTTTAAATGGCCACACCCTAAACCGAAGCAGCGCCGGCGGAACCTTTACGTTAGCAAACGATGCCACACTGAGAATCAATAATGCATCAACCTTTCCGGCAAACTTTGCTGCCAATACATTAGGCCTTACAAGTACTGTAATTTACTCTGGTGGTAATGCGGCAATTGCACCTGTAACCTATGGTTATTTAACCCTTCAGGATGGTGCGAACAGGGCTTTGCAGGGGGCAACACGTGCAGCCAACCTGATGACTGTTGCCAGCGGAGCTACGCTAGCCAATAACAACAATACCCTGACACTGGATAATAATCTGGTTAACGATGGCACTATAAACGCACCTGCTACAAACCTGGTATTTACAGCCGCAACTGCCAGCCTCGGTGGTTCCGGAACTACAACAATCAAGGACTTAACAGTTAATGCAGGTGCCGGTCTAACTATAAGCAAAAACATTACACTAAACGGTAACTTAACCAACAACGGTACAGGCATTAATGCTTCAGCAAACCAGGTAGAATTTACAGGGGCGGCAGCGGCAACTATAACTTCAGCCACTCCACTAACTATTAATCAGCTGCTGATCAGAAAATCGAATCCATCTAATACTGTTACCCTGAGTGCTGATATAACTGATCTGCAAAGTATAAATGTGGCTTCTGGTACGTTTGATGCAACAAATAAAACCCTTACTAAAAAAGCTGTTGCCGGTACTACGCTAACGGTAGCAAATGCGGCAACCATGAAGGTAGGCGGTACAAGCACGCTTCCTGTTTTAGATAGTTATACGTTAGACCCAGGCAGTACTATAGTTTACAATGGCAGTAACCAAAGTATAAAAAGTGTGCAGTACGGTCACCTGGATCTGCAGAACTTCGGAACGGCAATTTTCGAGGCAGGTATTGCTCAGATAGCAGGTAACTTTACAAAAGGCAACGAGGCAACTGTAATTACGCCTGCAACAATAGAGTATAATGGCACAGCTGCACAATCTATAGTCGCACTTGATTATAACAACCTTATTTTAAGCAGTACAGGAGCTAAAACATTTGCGGCAGGCAACCATAGAATAGCAGAAGCTTTAACTAAGCCAGGGTCAGGTGCAGTAAACGCCCGTGCATTTGCTACAACAGTGCATTATACCAAAGCCGGCGATCAGGATGTGCTACCGTTAAACTATAATAACCTTACCCTGAGCGGAAGCGGTGCAAAGAAATTTACAGGCACTACAGGTATAAATGGAGCATTTACTTTAGGCGGCACAGCCACTGCAGACCTGGCAACAAACGAAAATACCATTGTATTTGATGGTGCTACGCAAACTGTACCTGCCCTGAACTATAAAAACCTAAGTATAGCTGCTGCCGGAGCAAAAACACTGGCAGGAAGTATAAATGTGGAAAAAGCCCTGGCACTAACAGCAGGAGAGTTAAGAACAGGCTCAGGCAACAACATTATACTTGATGCTATAAACGGCTCTATCTCTGAAACTGCAACTGGCTATGTGACCGGCACTGTAGAAATTACCCGTAATCTTTCTTCCGGGTTAGCTCAAACTTTCGGTGGAATCGGTCTGACAGTAACACCTGCAACCGGTACCCCGGGCGCTACAAAAGTAACCCGTGTTACAGGCACAGGAGTTGGCAATGGCAAAAGTATAATCCGTAGTTTTAAGGTAGTGCCGCAGGATACAACCCAAGACCTGAATGCAACTATAGCTTTATCTTACCTGGATCATGAACTTAATGGCTTGGCAGAGTCTGATCTGGCGGTATATTTTTCCCCAACAGGTGGTAACGACTGGAAACTTCAGTCTGCAAGCGCTGCTCCTAATGAATCCGGTAATTCTGTAAGTCTGGCTGGTGTGCAGCGCATGGCTTACTTTACGCTTGGTGGGCGCAATACACCACTGCCTGTAGAGCTGGTATACTTTAAAGCACATAAGTCCGGAACAAATGCAGTGCTGGAGTGGAAAACAGCCATGGAGCAGAATAACAGTGGCTTCGAAGTACAAGCATCCGTAGACGGTTATACTTACCAGAAGGTCCGGTTTATAAAAAGCCAGGCAGGTACATCTGCAACAGCACAAACTTATACTTATACTGATAACCGGAATGGTAAAAGCGGGATAGTCTATTATCGCCTGAAACAAATCGACCTGAACGGCACAGCCAAGATTTACAGCCCACAAACAGTGAACTTCGGAGCAGTAACCCAATCAACTATAACAGCCTATCCTAACCCATTTGTATCAGAAGTGAAGGTGGCAATAGAAGTAGTTACGGCCGGGAAGGCAACTTTAACGCTTTATTCAACAGCCGGTAAAGTGTTGATGCAACACGAAGAACAATTGGCTGAAGGCGCATCGGAACTACAGTTGAACCTGGACGAGAACCTGCCACGCGGATTATACCTGCTGATAATAGAGCAGAGTGGCAAAGCAGAAACGCTGAAACTGATAAAAAATTAAACCTGATAAGTTTCTAAAGCAAAAGGCTCCTGTTTTACGGGAGCCTTTTGCTTTATAGGGCTGTATTTATTTCGCCCTGTTAACTATAAATACGCCAACCAATATAATTACCATGCCTACATAATGCCACAGGTGTATGGTTTCGCCATCCAGCACGCCCCACATAAGTGCCACTATAGGTATAAGGTACGTAGAGGAGCTGGCAAAAAGTGTGGTAGAGATATGAATGAGTTTATTGAAAAGTACCAACCCAACTGCCGTACTAAATACCGCAAGTATAGCAATATACATCAGCGCTTCCCAGGCACCGGGCGTGTGCTGTAGTTTGTTAAGCGCATCCGTAGTAAGCAGGTAAACAAGCGCCATCGGGCCCACCGTAAGCAGCGCCAAACTCGACATTACAAATGGTTTTAACCCCTGCAGTTTGTGCTTGATGATGTTTACACTGCCACCGTAGCAGATACAGGCCAGCACAATGTATAAACCATACATGGTGTTCTCCATGTTAGTATTCTCACCACCCGAAAAAATAAGTACCGACGTACCTGCAATACCGATAATGATGCCCAGCATACGCATCCAGGTGATGGCCTGATGAAAGAAAACAGCCCCAACCAGCAACGTGAAAAGTGCGGTAAGCGAGTTTAGCACACCGGCAAGTCCACTGGCCAGGCGGGTTTCGGCGTAAGCGAACAGGAAAGCCGGAATCAGATTGCCCAATAAACCACTGCCCAGCAAAAACTTCCAGTGGCGCGGCTCTGCCTGCCGAATGTGTTTTATAGCAAAAGGCAGTAGCGTAAGGCAGGCAATGGTAATGCGCCAAGCCCCCAGCTCATCCGAAGTATAAACTACAAGACCTTTTTTGATGAGTATAAACGAAGTACCCCAGATAAGGGCAAGTATAATTACCAGGAACCAAGCCAGCGCCGGCGTTCCCGTTTTTTGCTGTTCAGAAGTTGTTACTGTTTTGATAGCCGTAAAGTATAAAAGGTAAGGAGCGCAAAAGTAGAGGATTTTATAGTTAGAAAGAGGAAAAGTTAGTGAGTTTATGAGTTTGAGAGTTAGAGAGGGAAGAATTAAAGAAGTTAAGCAGCAACTATAAAACTATAGCTCATGAATAAGCAAAGGCCAAAAGTCCCCCTTTGAAGGGGGTGAAGGGGGATGTTAAACATAAACTATAAAAACATAACTGTTCCTGCGGTAAAGGCAGTAAAGCTCCCCTCCTTAAGCAAGGAGGGGTAGGGGTGGTTTGGCAACTATAAAACTATGGCAACCGCCTTTGCCTTGCTTGTCCCTGCCGGGCCAGTTGAGTCAGGAGACTCAACACCATAGTAAGACACGAGTCTGGAGACTCGCGCCAGCGGAGAACTATAGAATCCTGTTACTCCCTTAATTCCCCATTAATCTGTGGTTCAGACAAACAAAAAGCGCCCGCTGCAAAAGCAACAGGCGCTTGTCAAAATAACTCTTAAAATCTCTAACTTCTAAGCTCCCTAACTCTCTAACTCCACATAGCTCATCGTCTGTGCAATCTCGTCCAGGGTGTCGTAAATTTCCTGAATATCTTCTGACTGCACTAAGCGCATGCGGAGTGGTTTAAAGTGCGGTAACCCACGGAAATAGTTGGTATAGTGGCGGCGCATTTCAAAAATGCCCAGTTTGTCGCCTTTCCATTCCAGCGAATGCGTGAAGTGCTGACGGCAAACCTCTACGCGCTCTTCCAGTGTTGGTCCTGCCAGCATTTCGCCGGTTGCCATGTAGTGCTTTATCTCGTTAAAGATCCACGGGTAACCTATACTTGCCCTCCCGATCATAATACCATCTACGCCATACTTGTTGCGGTACTCTAGGGCCTTCTGCGGAGAGTCGATATCACCGTTGCCGAAGATCGGGATCTTCATGCGTGGGTTGTTCTTCACTTCTGCAATTAATGTCCAGTCGGCTTCACCTTTATACATTTGCACACGGGTACGGCCGTGTATACTTAGTGCCTGAATACCGATATCCTGTAAGCGCTCGGCAGTTTCTACGATATACTTGGTGTCTTCGTCCCAGCCGAGGCGGGTTTTAACGGTAACCGGAAGATTGGTTGCTTTCACAATTTCCTCGGTCATTTTCACCATTTTAGGTACATCGCGCAGCAGGGCAGCACCCGCACCTTTACAGGCCACGTTCTTTACAGGGCAACCATAGTTTATATCAATCAGGTCAGGCCCAGCCTGCGACGAAACGATAGCCGCCTCGCGCATCGACTCAATATCAGAGCCAAATATCTGGATACCAATGGGACGTTCGTAGTCAAAAATGTCGAGTTTCTGCACACTTTTAGCTGCGTCGCGTATCAAACCCTCAGAGGAAATAAACTCAGTGTACATCAGGTCGGCCCCGTTGGCTTTGCACACTTTTCGGAAAGGCGGATCGCTCACGTCTTCCATAGGTGCCAGCAGCAGCGGAAACTCGCCCAGTTCTATGTTCGCTATCTTTACCAAAGCAAAATTTAATTATTCGCGTAAATTTACACCAATTTAACCTAAACTCCTGTATGAAAGGTTTCATCCCGAAAGAGACACACCCGTTTTATGTACTGCTGTTGCTTATAGCGTTTATGATAGGCGGCTATTTTGTAGGTAGCTTTATATTCGCCATACTGGCCAGTGCGGTATTTAATATTGGTATAATGGAAATGCCGGAAATAGCCACAGACCCGGCCTCGCACCCGAACGGGCGTAACATTATGCTGATGCTTCAGGGGGTGATACAATTCCTTTCTTTTGTGGTGGCGCCTTTGTTTCTGCTGCGCGTGTTAAAGTATAAAATAGACCCGTACCTGAACTGGAAGATGCCGGTGGCACCGCTGCTGGTATTGCTGGCTGGTGTGCTGATGATCGTGATAATGCCGGCCAACTCTATCATTATTCACTGGAATGCAGATATGCACTTCCCGGATTTCTTACGGGAGTTTGAGCAATGGGCACGTGCTAAAGAAGACGAGCTGGCTGAGCTTACCAAAATGATAGCCAATTTTGATTCTGTACCGAAGCTGTTGGTGGGTTTATTGGTAATTGCCGTTATACCTGCCATTGGCGAGGAGCTTGTGTTTAGGGGCATACTGCAAAAGCAACTGCACCGCTGGACAGGTAACCCACACGTAGCTATCTGGATTGCCGGACTGGTGTTTGCTGCCATACACGTACAGTTTTTCGGGTTTGTGCCGCGCGCTATACTTGGGGCTTTATTCGGATATTTATACTTCTGGTCGGGCAGGATAAGCGTACCTATAGTGGCCCACTTCTTTAACAATGGCTTTACCGTATTTATGTTATACTTACAGCAAACCGGGGCCGCCGATATTGATGTAGAATCTACAGATCCGATGGAGTGGTACAGCATATTGATTTCGGTTATACTTAGCGCTGGCCTGCTGTATTACCTGTACAACGAATTCAGAAAAGTGCCTCCGCGTACCGAAGCTATACCTGAAACTGCTGTGGATTCTGTTGTATAGATATCCTACAATATAGATAATTTCATACCTTTATTGCTCCAACAGCATCCTCTACTACATGAGCAAAGATATTTCGAGCCTAAGTAATTTACAGCAGCGCATTATTGTAGGGGTGTTGGGTGCAGCTATGTTTATAGGTGGCATACTGGCAAGCGAGTGGACCTACTTTCTGCTGTTTCTGGGGCTAACTATACTTGGTTTGCTCGAGTTTTACAGGCTGGTAGGCCCGCAGGGTATAAAGCCGAATAAACCCGTTGGCGTCATACTTGGCGTGTTCCTTTATACTTCCGTTTTTCTGATTGAGAAAGAGATCATCTTACCTGAGTGGTTATACCTGGCCTTGCCGATCCTGAGCCTTGTATTGGTATTGGAATTATACCGCAAACAGGAGCAGCCTTTCACAAACATTGCTTTTACACTTTTAGGCGTTTTATACATTGCTTTGCCTTTCGCGTTGCTGCACAAACTGGGGTATCTGCTGGGTGAGTACAGCTGGGAACCTATACTTGGCCTGATGCTGCTGATTTGGGCATCAGACACAGGAGCCTACATAGCGGGTAAATCTTTTGGGAAGCATAAGCTTTTTCCGCGTATATCGCCGGGCAAGACCTGGGAAGGCTGGGTAGGAGGTATGTTACTTACACTGAGTGTGGCCTATGGCTTATCTATAAACCTTACAGAGTTGGGACTTGCAGAATGGCTGGGTATAGGTGTTATCGTATCGGTTTTCGGGGTACTTGGCGACCTTACAGAATCGTTGCTGAAACGTAGCCTGGATGTAAAAGACTCTGGTGCTTTGCTGCCCGGCCATGGCGGCATCCTCGACCGTTTCGACAGCCTGATCATGGTTATTCCCTTTATTGTAGCCTTTCTTCAGATTTTATAATTTTTTGTTGCCTGTATAGTAGGCGGTTGTATGCATAAATTATATACCTTTGCCGCCGAAAATCTTAATCACTGAGTTAAATCATTAAGGATTAAAATCATGTTATACAAAGAGCCAGCACCGATCAAGGATAGGGAGAACCCTTTCGAATCGATGATGTCACGCTTCAATATTGCTGCTGAAGTATTGGGGTTGGATGAAGAGACATATAACGTATTGAAGTCGCCTACCCGCCAGGTGATCGTGAACGTGCCTGTAACTATGGATGATGGTAAGGTACGCGTGTTTGAAGGTTACCGTGTGGTGCACTCAACTATACTTGGTCCTTCTAAAGGTGGTATCCGCTTCGCTCCGGATGTATTTTTGGATGAGGTAAAGGCCCTTGCTGCCTGGATGACGTGGAAATGTGCTGTGGTTGATATTCCTTATGGCGGTGCCAAAGGCGGTATCATCTGCGACCCTTATACTATGTCGGCTGGTGAGATAGAGCGTTTAACAAGAGCATATACACAGTCTTTAGTTGATATTTTTGGCCCTGACCAGGATATACCTGCCCCGGATATGGGTACAGGTCCGCGCGAAATGGCCTGGTTAATGGACGAATATTCTAAAACAAAAGGCTCTACAGTACATGCTGTGGTAACTGGTAAGCCGCTTGTATTAGGTGGTTCATTGGGCCGTGTTGAGGCTACCGGCCGTGGTGTTATGGTTTCGGCTATGGCGGCTATGGATAAGCTGGGCATGGACCCTGCAAAATCTACTGCTGTAGTACAAGGTTTTGGTAACGTAGGCTCATGGGCTGCCAAGCTAATGGCTGAGCGTGGCGTTAAAATTCTTGGTATCAGCGACGTGAGCGGCGCTTACTGGAACGACAACGGTATCGATATTGAGGATGCTATCAACTATAAGAACGCACATAATGGCCGCTTAGAAGGTTACAAAGGTGCTGAGCAGATGGATCCGGAAGAATTACTGACTGCTAAAGTTGATGTGATTGTGCCGGCTGCTGTGGAGGATGTGATCACTATTAAGAATGTTGAAAAGATCCAGGCACGCCTTATAGTGGAAGGTGCTAACGGACCTACTTCTTACAAAGCTGATAAGATCATCAACGAAAAGGGCATTATGGTGGTGCCGGACATCCTGGCTAACTCAGGTGGTGTAACTGTATCTTACTTTGAGTGGGTGCAGAACCGTATGGGCTTTAAATGGACGCTGGACCGCGTAAATGAGCGTGCTGAGCGCATCATGAACGAGTCGTTTGAGCGTGTGTATGCTGCATCTCAGAAGTATAACGTACCAATGCGTATTGCAGCCTACATCGTAGCTATTGACAAAGTAGCCATGACATACAAATACCGTGGTGGCTTCTAACAGAAGTTTTTATTTAAAATAAGCGAAAGTTTATATAATTTTGATGCAGATAATAGCCCATCTACGAAACTGGATGGGCTATTATAACTTTTAAAGTAGCTGCAGTAATTACACAACACACAAATGAAAATTCATAAAGAAGGGCGAAAGATTCTGTTTTTTACATTGCTAGGCTTAGTGGCAATAAACCTGTTGCTCTATAACTTCAACGCCGAAAACAATACCTTCAATAAGATTTTCTCTGGTGTTTCTGTAGTTCTTTTCCTGCTTATACTTCAGTTTTTCCGTAGCCCATACCGCACGCTGCTGCTGCACGACGACCTGCTTATTGCCCCTGCCGATGGTAAAGTAGTGGTAATTGAGGAAGTAGAAGAGCCGGAATACTTTAAAGATAAACGCAAGCAAATCTCTATCTTCATGTCGCCGATAAACGTGCACGTTACGCGTAACCCTATTTCCGGTGTCGTGAAGTATTTCAAATACCATCCGGGTAACTACTTCGTAGCCTGGCACCCAAAGTCAAGTACACAAAACGAGCGTACTACTGTAGTTGTAGAATCTACAGCCGGACCTGAGGTACTTTTCCGCCAGATTGCCGGAGCTATGGCTCGCCGTATAGTTTGGTATGTAAAAGAAGGAGATGAAGTAAGCCAGGGCGAGGAGTTTGGCTTTATTAAATTCGGCTCGCGCGTAGACGTGTTTGTACCACTGGATACGGAGATTAAAGTACAGCTTGGCCAGAAAACAAAAGGTGGCGAAACTGTAATTGCCCAGCTTAAAACACCACCGCCAACAATTTTTGGGTAAACTTTAGATACTAGATTCTAATAGTTAGATATTAGAAAAAGGCCGCTGCAAGTATAAACTGCAGCGGCCTTTTTGATTGTCTGAAACAGGAGTTGAGTTAGATAAAAGTCTAATGTCTTGAGTCTAACGTTTATACTTAATACCAGCTTTCTACCAGCTTCATCAGTTGCTCTAGGTACTTCTGGTCTACTTCATCAAAGTCGTTTAGTTTGTCGCTGTCTACATCCAGTACCAGTTTTACTTCACCGTCTTTAATGGCAGGCAAAACTATTTCTGATTTGGAATCGGAGCTGCAGGCAATATGCCCCGGGAAGGCCTCTACATCAGGTACAAGTATAGTTTGCTGTTGGGTATAGCAGGCACCGCAAACACCTTTGTGGTAAGGTATACGCGTGCAAGCTACCGGCCCCTGAAACGGACCAAGTACCAGCTGTCCTTCTTTGTTAAAGTATACACCCACCCAGAAAAAGCCGAGTCCCTGCTTCAAGGCAGCTACAAGATTGGAGATGTTGGCAATTAAATCTGTTTCGCCAGTTACCAAGGCTTCTATCTGTGGCAGCAGGCTTCTATATTTTTCTTCTTTTGTAAGGTTCTGGTCTACTATAAGCGATTCGGCCATAGGTGTTTAATTTTGAATATTTGATTTTTAAATGACTAAATAAAATAGCAATTGTTGATTGCTTATTGATAATTATTTACTGTTTTCGTAGTGCAACAACACATCTGTTCCTAATGTTTGCTGCTCTATTAAACTTCCGTGAGTCATAGCAGGGGCTTTGATACCATCAACTATAGTTTTGGCAGTGTTCTTAAGTATAAAAGCTTCATCCCACAGGTTTTCTTTTAGCAAGCTTTCCAGTAGGTAAGTACCACCTTCCACTAGCACAGAAATGACGTTGCGTTTGTAAAGATCGTGCATAATCTGTGGCAAAAGTGGTTCATTATCCTGTAGCTGCACAAAGCATAGGTTCTCCTGCTCTTCCTGTTTTTTGTAAGTATAAACTATGGTTGGCTGGCTTTTATCGAACAGGTTTATACTTTCGGGTAGTTGCAGCTGGCGGTCTATTACAATGCGTAATGGGTTATTGCCGCTCCAGTGGCGGGTGTTCAGGTGTGGGTTGTCGTGCAGGGCGGTGCGGGTGCCAACGATAATAGCCTGCTCTTCGGCACGCAGCTTATGCACGAACCGTTTAGCCAACGCACCACTTATTTGTACTTGTTCGCATCCTGTACCGGCCACAAAGCCATCAGCAGTCTCGGCCCATTTAAGTATAATATAAGGCCGCTTTAAAGTATGGCTGGTAAAGAAGCGCTTGTTCAGTTTCAGGCCCTCCTGTTCCAGCAAACAGGTTTCAACTTTTATGCCTGCATCAAGTAGTTTTTGTACGCCTCGGCCAGCCACCAGCGGGTTAGGGTCCAGGTTACAGACTACTACATCACGCACACCGCTCTCAATTAACAGATCGGCGCAGGGTGGTGTTTTACCGAAGTGGGAGCAGGGCTCCAAGGTTACATAAACACGACTTTCTGGGAGTAAACTTTTATCCTGTACACTGGCAATGGCGTTTACTTCGGCATGTGGTCCACCATATTGTTGGTGCCAGCCTTCGCCAATTATTTGCCCGTTATATACTATCACGCAGCCTACCATCGGGTTAGGCGAAGTATAGCCATTACCCAACCGGGCTAATTCTAGCGCGCGCCGCATGTATAGTTGATCTTTCAAGTTAGAAAGTTAAAAAGTTAGAAGTTCAGAAAGTTTAAGGAGAAGTAAGAGAAGTCAGGGAACACGATCATCATGTTAAAGAGTTCTGTTTGGCCTTAGCCGCACTCCTGCACCACCACTTTTTTAACCTTTTAACTTTCTAACTCCAAAAGAATTACCTTTGCAAAGATACCGAAATCAATAGAAAGTATAACCGTGGCCACCGTTCAGCAGACTGCACAACAGCTAAAAGCACAATTAATAACGATATATCCTGAGCAGGAAGCAGGTGCTATAGCGCAGGAAGTGCTGGAGTATGTGTTGGCGCAAAACCGTGTGCAGCTGAGCCTGAACCAACAACAGGAAATTACTTCTGATCAGCAACAGGAGTTAAAAACTATAGTTAACCGCCTGCTGACACACGAGCCCTTGCAATATGTGCTGGGCGTAGCACACTTTTATGGCCTGGAGCTACAAGTAAATCAAAACGTGCTCATACCGCGCCCGGAAACCGAAGAACTGGTAGACCTGGTAATAAGAGAGAACCGAGGGAAGAAACATCTTAGGGTGCTGGATATTTGTACCGGAAGTGGTTGTATACCTGTAGCATTGGCAGCTAACCTGCAAACAGAAGTGGTTTATGGGCTGGAAGTATCTGAAGAGGCTCTGAACGTTGCAAAAGCCAACGCGGCAAAATATAATCTGCCTGTAAACTGGCTGCACCAGGATATTTTTGAAGATGTACAAAGTATAGGTTTGCACTCTCTGGACGTTATTACCAGCAATCCGCCTTATGTGCTGGAGGAGGAACAGCAACTGATGCGCGCGAACGTGCTGGAATACGAACCTCACTTAGCTTTATTTGTGCCTGATACCGATCCTTTAAAGTTTTACAAACGCATAGCTATAGTTGGTGCTGATCTGCTTAAGACAGGGGGCAGCCTATATTTTGAGATTAATGAACGCTACGGACAAGAAACCTGTGACGTACTGTTGCAGGCTGGCTATCAGAGCGCAGCTGTAATAAAAGATCTGTTCGGCAAAGACCGTATAGTACGCGCTGTTAGATGATTAGGTATAATCTTGTAACTTTACAAAGAATAACTTAGCATAAGTATAAACTTCAGTTTAAGAGCTGATAAAGTATAAATATGAACAAGATTTTAGTAACAGGCGGAGCCGGCTACATTGGGTCGCATACAGTGGTGGAGCTGCAGCAGGCAGGATACGAGCCGGTTATAGTTGATAATTTCTCGAACTCCGAAGAACGCTCCCTTGAAGGTATAACTGCTATACTTGGAAAAGAAGTAAAATGCTACCGCACCGATTGCGCTGATATAGTTGCCCTACGCGAAATATTTGAGCAGGAGCAAAATATAGCTGGGGTTATTCATTTTGCCGCCTATAAAGCAGTAGGAGAATCGGTGGCTGAGCCGCTGAAGTACTACCAGAATAATGTGGGCTCGTTGCTGGTGTTGCTGCAGGTAATGCAGGAGTTCGGTGTACAGAAGCTGGTTTTCTCGTCGTCATGCACGGTGTATGGCATTCCGGAGCAGTTGCCGGTTACAGAGCAAACTCCGGTTCAGAAAGCTAATTCGCCTTACGGTAACACCAAAAAGGTTTGTGAAGAGATTCTGACGGACCTGGCAAATAGTGGAAACAGCAACATGCAAAGTATAGCTCTACGTTACTTTAACCCTATTGGTGCGCACCCGTCTGCTTTAATAGGTGAATTACCGCTTGGTGTACCAAATAATTTAGTGCCTTTTATAACACAAACCGCTGCAGGTATACGCGAACAGCTCACTATTTTCGGAGATGATTATGACACACCGGATGGCACCTGCATCCGGGATTATGTGCACGTAGTAGACCTGGCTAAAGCACATGTAGTGGCCATTGAGCGCCTGCTTCAGAACAAGGCTGAAAGTATTGAATTATTTAACGTAGGCACAGGGCAAGGTAATACTGTGCTGGAAGCCATACATGCATTTGAGCGCGCCTCTGGGGTAAAAGTAAACTATAAAATTGGTCCACGCCGCGCAGGTGATATACCTAAAATATATGCCGATGTAACCAAGGCCACCGAAGTTTTAGGATTTAGAACCAACAGCACTCTTGATGAAGCCATGAAGAGCGCCTGGGACTGGCAAATGCATTTACAGAACACAACAGCTAACGTATAGCAATGAAGATATTAATAACAGGCGGAGCAGGCTTTATCGGCTCGCATGTGGTACGGTTGTTTGTTACCAAATACCCGCAGTACCAGATCTACAACCTCGATAAACTTACTTATGCCGGCAACCTGGCAAACCTGACGGATATTGAGGATAAGGAGAACTACACGTTTCTGAAAGGTGATATTGTAAACGCCGATTACCTGGAAGAGATATTCTCTAACTATAAGTTTGACGCCGTTATTCATTTAGCGGCTGAGTCGCATGTAGACCGCTCTATTGCCGACCCGCTGGCATTTGTGCAGACCAACGTGATCGGTACGGTAAACCTGCTGAACACAGCTAAAAAGCACTGGGCAGATGATTTAAGCAAGCACTTGTTCTACCACATCTCGACCGATGAAGTATATGGTTCACTAGGCGAAGACGGCTTGTTCTCGGAAGAAACACCGTACGATCCACGTTCGCCTTACTCGGCCTCCAAAGCAAGTTCCGATCATTTTGTGCGTGCCTGGTACCATACCTATGGCTTGCCCATCAAGATATCGAACTGCTCGAACAACTATGGCCCGAACCACTTCCCCGAGAAGCTGATTCCGCTGGCCATCAACAACATTAAAAACGAGCGCCCGGTGCCCGTGTATGGCAAAGGCGAGAACGTGCGCGACTGGCTCTACGTGCTGGACCATGCCCGTGCCATAGATGTGATCTTCCATGAAGGCAGAGTAGGCGATACTTATAACATTGGCGGCATTAACGAGTGGAAGAATATTGATTTGATAGAGTTGCTGTGCGATGTGATGGATGAGAAACTGGGAAGGGAAAAAGGCCATAGCAGAAAGCTGATCACGTTTGTAAAAGACCGTGCCGGCCACGACCTGCGCTATGCCATCGACTCCAGCAAACTAGTAAACGAACTGGGCTGGAAGCCATCGGTTACCTTTGAAGAGGGCCTGAGCAAAACCGTAGACTGGTACCTGGCAAACACTGATTGGTTGGAGAATGTAACGTCAGGCAACTACCAAAGCTATTACGAACAGCAATACACACACCGGTAGTTAATTACGAATTAATAATTACCAATTTGTGGTTGCTGATTCCGTGAACGAAACACAAAACACGAAAAACGAAATACGGTCCTGATGAAAGGAATTATACTTGCCGGTGGCTCTGGCACGCGTTTGCATCCCTTAACCCTGGCTGTTAGCAAGCAGCTGATGCCGGTGTACGACAAGCCGATGATCTATTACCCGCTCTCTACACTGATGCTGGCCGGTATCCGGGAGATCCTGATCATTTCCACACCACACGACCTGCCAATGTTTGAGCGTCTCCTGGGCGATGGTTCGCAGATAGGGTGTAAGTTCAGCTATGCCGTGCAGGAAGTACCCAACGGGCTGGCGCAGGCCTTTGTGATAGGTGAGGAGTTTATCGGCAAGGACAAGGTGGCGTTAGTGCTGGGCGATAACATCTTTTATGGTTCGGGCATGAGCAAGCTGCTGCAGGCCAACAACAACCCGGAGGGTGGGGTGGTATACGCTTATCACGTGCACGACCCGGAGCGTTATGGCGTAGTAGAGTTTGATGCAGATAACAATGCGGTGTCGATTGAAGAAAAGCCTGCCAATCCAAAAAGCAGCTACGCGGTGCCGGGTTTATACTTCTATGATAATGACGTAGTAAGTATAGCTAAACATCTGGAGCCAAGTGCCCGCGGCGAGTATGAGATAACAGACGTGAACAAAGAATATCTGCGCCGCGGTAAACTGAAAGTAGGCATTCTGAACCGGGGTACCGCCTGGCTCGATACAGGAACGATTCAGTCGCTGATGCAGGCAGCTACTTTTGTGCAGGTGATTGAAGAGCGGCAGGGGCTGAAGATCGGATGTATAGAAGAGGTGGCCTGGCGTATGGGATACATTACAGCAGAACAGCTATGTAATGTGGCTGAACCATTGCGCAAAAGCGGCTACGGCGACTACCTGCTCCGCATACTCAAAGAAAAACGATAAACTATAGAAAGGCTTCCTGATTGATGGCCTTTTTTGTGGGTTATAGTTTGGCACCATAGCAGTTGGATAGACTATAGCCTTATTCAGTTTATCTGTTATATTTGGTTGTATAAGCGAAATAATTTCGCTTAGCTGCTAGTTCAAAGTATGAAAAAGTTTCTCGAACGATACCATGAAAGATTCTCAATAGAGATTAGCCAGCCTAAGTCTAGGGTAATGGAGACTATCTCACGAGAAAAAGATAAGAAGAGAGACTTTATAAGCATGCTTGGGATTGGTGTTGTTGACTACAAAGAAGTAAAAGTTACTGGTGTTGATTCGGTGGAGATAGCTGTGACGCCAAAAATGTTTAATCCTTACAGAGGCGCAGGCAAAATAAGGATAGCTTCTTCAGAAGGTAATATAGTTTTGAACACAGTAGCGCAAGGTGAAATTATACCCTATACAGCAGGCTATCTGTTATTCGTATTTATTGCATTTACTTTCCTGTTGTTCTTGGCTTTGTTTACAATTGTAACCGAAAGTAGTACTTATGGGATAGGTATTTTAGTGGTTGCTTGGCTTGTACTTCCATCAACTTTATACTTGTTGCCATTCGGGCACAGAAAAAAGCTAAGGGAGTACAGAGACTCTTTTTTAGCTGACTTAACAGCAAATAGGAAAAATAGCATCCACTAACCTTGCACATAAGTCACGCGCATGCTATGCATTGCTCGCCTTATGTACTAACCGTTACAGTTATTTTAAAGAAATAAAATGAGTTTTTTAAAAGCTGAATGGCGGAAGTTAGCCATAGCAAACTACGAAGTAGACAGTTCATTGCTGGCGGCATACCTTCCCTATGGTACTGAGTTGGATTTGTGGAACGGTAAGTGCTACGTGAGTTTAGTTGGTTTTATGTTTATTAACACCAAGCTACTCAACTTCAAAATTCCTTTTCATATAAACTTCGAAGAGGTTAATCTTCGGTTCTACGTTAAAAGGTTGGAAATAATGTATGGAAGCGGGGAGTGGTATTCATTAAGGAGATAGTCCCAAAACCTGCTTTGACATTTGTTGCGAACATAGTCTACAAAGAGAACTATGAAACGCTACCTATGAAACACACTTGGAGTGAGGCAGAAGGTGAAAGGCTGATTGAATACAACTGGAGAAAAGGTTCTGATTGGCACACCTTTAGTGTAAAGGCGAAAGAACAAGCAACAGAGATACAACCCGGAAGCGAAACCGAATTCATAACAGAGCATTATTGGGGGTACGCAAAAGTCAGCGATTCTAAAACAAATGAATATGAAGTAACTCACCCAAGATGGGATGTATATGATGTGCTGGACTATACAATAGATGTAGATTTCGGAGATGTTTATGGAGCAGAATTCAGTTTCTTAAACGAACGAGCACCTGTTTCAGTGATGCTTGCAGAGGGTTCAGAAATAACAGTTGAAAACAAGAAAAAGATAAAAAAGCGCCCTGCAGCAAAAGCTATAGCTCATTAAAGCTTTGCATCACCTAGCCAGTTACTTATCAAGTCTGTTAAATTAAATTAAATCCCAATTACAACACAAACCCTAGCAACAACCCGGTAAGTATAAGCAAAGGCGCAGGTATACGCGTGAATAGCAGGAGCGCGAAAGTGGCTACAACTATACCAAAGTTAAGCAGTGTGTTATCAATAGGGTGGTAGAGCATAATGGCGGCGGCTACTACCATGCCGGAGCTTACAGCACTTATACCTTCCAGCGAGGCACGTACTACTCTATACTTTTTAAGCCCATCCCAGAAACGGATAACAAAGAAGATAAGGAATGTGCCCGGTAGAAAAATACCTACTGTGGCTACAAAAGAACCTAAAAGCTGACCAGGTATGCCATGCTCGCGCATGGCCAGATTACCAATAAAAGAAGTAATAGAAAAAGTAGGGCCCGGAAGCGCTTGTGCAATAGCGTATCCCGATAGAAACTCATCTGTAGTCAGATAGCCTTTAAACTGCACAAATTCTGTGTACATAAGCGGGATGAGTACCTGCCCACCACCAAAAATCATACTACCGTTACGGTAAAAGTTCTCGAATAACCTGACAGGTAATAAAGAGGTAACACCACCCAGCGCAGCTGCAAGTATAAACACCCCCACATAAAGTATAAAGTTGGCCCATTCTATATTCAGGCGCTTGTCTTTCTCTTCGGGGTGCTGCCGGAAACGTAGCGCTGTAACGGCGCCACCGGCAATAAGCAGCAGCGGGTACACCCACGGCGACCTGAAGAAATAAGATAGCACAGCAGCAATCACCATTAGTGTAATGGCCACTTTGGTATTCACTACCTTTACACTGATCTTCCAGGCGGCAAAGGCGACAAAGCCAACCGCCATGGGTTGTATGATCCGGAGGAAGTGAAGAGAGATGTTTTGCTCCTGCAGGTAAGAAATAACAATAGCTGCAATAGCCATAATAATAGCTGCCGGTGCAATCCAGACGAGCAAGGTAAGGTAAGCCAGACTGGGGCCGCCTATTTTAAAACCAATTGCTGTTATAGTTTGGGTAGATGTTGGGCCGGGTAATATCTGGCAAAGCGCATTCAGCTCTATCAGTTCCTGATCAGTGAGATAGCGGCGTTTTTCTACCAGCAATTTAAACATCATGGCTATATGTGCCTGCGGCCCCCCAAATGCGGTAAGGGCGAGCATTAAAACGTCTTTCAGGAAGATGTAGTAGCGCAGGCTCATAAGTGGTAAAAATAAAAAAAGAGAGACAGCTTATAACTATCTCTCTTTTAAATATTTCAAAATATTTATACTTAAACTTTCTTAAGGCCAAGCTCTACCAGGCGCTCGTTCAGGTATTCGCCTGCTGTAGCATCCGGGTAAGCTTTCGGGTTCTGCTCATCTATGCAGCTCTCCAGGCAAGTCAGGTCCATCTCAGAACGAGGGTGCATAAAGAACGGAATAGAGAAACGAGACGTGTTCATTAACTCGCGTGGCGGGTTAACTACACGGTGTATGGTAGACTTCAGTTTATTGTTTGTAAGTCTTGCTAACATATCACCTACGTTAACGATAACCTGCTCTGGTAGCGCTGTGATCGGAATCCAGTGCCCATCGCGGCGAAGTACCTGCAAGCCATCTGCGCTGGCACCCATCAGCAACGTGATCAGGTTAATGTCGCCGTGCTCTGCTGCACGCACAGCATCAGCCGGTACGCTGTCCGGGTTCTCGATTGGGAAGTAATGGATTGGGCGCAGAATACTGTTACCGAACTTTATTTTTTCGTCAAAATAGTTTTCGTCAAGGCCAAGGTGCAGGGCAATAGCACGTAATACTTCTTTACCGGCTGCTTCCAGTTTACGGTAAGCCTCTAAGGTTACTTCTTTAAACTCAGGCACCTCCACCGGGAAAATGTTCTCAGGGTATTCAGCTTTAATAGGATCGCTGTCCGGGATATCACTTAGCTCCTGGCCAACATGGTAAAACTCTTTTAAGTCGCCAGTGTTAAAGCCTTTTGCTTTCTCTTTAAACTTGCCAACATAGCCACGCTGCCCGGCTAATTCTGGCTCTTCGTACTTCTGCTTTATATCATCAGGCAAAGCAAAGAATTTTTTAGTAGCAGCATACAGCCTCTCGGTCAGCTCGTCGCTGAGGCCATGGTTACGCAGGGCAATAAATCCGATATTCTGGTACGCATCACCCAATTTCTTCACGAATCGAGCCCTTCTTTCAGCGTCACCTGACGTAAAATCCGCTAAGTCCAAAGACGGAATTTCGTCGAACAAAATTTCACTCATATTATTTTGCTGTATACTTTTTTGTGTTGTTCACGTACCTCGCAATATACGAAAAAAAATAAAATCACTAACTTAGCTGAATTGCTAAACCAAATCCCTAACTAATGAAAAAGATCTACTTTAGCCTGGCAGCCGCCCTGCTGCTTGGTTTTTCTGCGTGCGACACGGCACGTCAGACGCAGGATGCTGAGAACCAAAGCCCTGTTGTTACAACTACTACAACCGGTCCTACGCCTGCAGGCGCTGTTATGAGCAAGAACGGCTTGCGTGTTTATGCTTTCGACGATTCACAACAATACCCAGAGTCACAGCTACGTCTTAATACACCGCCTCCCGGAGGTTTGGTAGATGCTGGTCCGGTAGAATTTAACTATAGCTTATCTAATTACCAGCTTACCCGCATGACGCCACACTCTAATGCAGAGCATATGGCTAATTCGGAGCAGGGGCAGCATATTCATAACATAGTTGATAATGAACCATATACGGCGCATTACGAAACCACGTTTACCAAAGATATTAAGGAAGGTGACCATGTTATCCTTTCGTTCCTGTCGAGATCTTACCACGAGAGCCTGAAGCATAAAGGTGCTTACGATCTGCGTGTAATCACTGCCGGCAGACCAGCTGAGCGTTTGCAGTTTGATGTAAAAGCTCCGCATATGTTCTATAGCCGTCCGAAAGGCGAATATGTAGGTAAGGATACCGAAAAAGTTATGCTGGACTTTTACTTGGTAAATACTGAACTGAGCGCTACCGGTAACAAGGTACGTGCAACTATAAACGGTACTGAGTTTATGCTGGATCGCTGGTTGCCATACATTATAGAAGGCCTGCCAATGGGTGAAACAACTATAAAGCTGGAACTGGTAGATAATAATGGTACTGTAGTACCTGGCCCATACAATACAGTTGAGCGTAAAATCACACTGAAAGAAGCATAAGAAGTATAAACTTCTGATAAAGAAGAAGGCCGATGCTGTAATATGCACCGGCCTTCTCTTTTTATACTTGGTTTATAGTTTGTGCTCTTAAGACCTCCGAGCGTTTTAAACCTCGGAGCGTCTATACCAATTATCCTTTGCTTCGTAGCAAGACGCTCGCAGGAGCTAAAGCACGCTGCGAGGTCAGAGAAGGTAGGAAAAGGATAACAAAAAAGCCGGAACATAACTGCTCCGGCCTTCTCTCTTGTAGCTATATATAAATTTATTCTCTTGGCTTGGTTGGCCCGCTCTGGCCTGGATGGGCAATAGAGTTGCGCATATCAGTATCAGACTGTATGTTCTGCATTTTATAGTAGTCCATGATGCCTAAGTTACCGCTACGGAAAGCGGCTGATATAGCCTGTGGTATTTCTACTTCGGCAGCAATTACAGAAGCCCGTGCTTCCTGCGCTTTAGCCTTCATTTCCTGCTCCACGGCTACGGCCATTGCGCGGCGCTCTTCAGCTTTAGCTTCTGCTACTTTCAGGTCGGCGTTGGCTTGGTCTATTTGTAGCTTGGCACCAATGTTCTCTCCTACGTCTACGTCTGCAATGTCAATAGAAAGAATCTCGTAAGCAGTGCCGGCATCTAGGCCTTTCTGCAACACTAGTTTCGAGATCATGTCCGGGTTCTCCAATACAGCTTTATGCGAGATAGACGAGCCAATGGAAGTAACAATACCCTCACCCACGCGGGCAAGTATAGTTTCTTCGCCGGCACCACCTACTAACTGCATAATATTAGCGCGCACCGTTACTCTTGCTTTGGCAATTAGTTGTATACCATCCTGGGCAACGGCTGCTACGTTTGGTGTATTAATAACTTTAGGATTTACCGACGTGGTTACAGCTTCAAAAACGTTACGGCCAGCCAAATCTATAGCGGTTGCCTGCTTAAACGATAACGGAATGTTGGCCTTGTCAGCAGAAATTAGTGCTTTGATAACAGTAGGTACATTGCCACCTGCCAGGTAGTGTGTTTCCAGTTCTGAAGTTGTAACAGCTATACCTGCCTTGGTCGCGTTTATCATGGAATTAACGATAAGACTTGGCGGTACTTTACGAATGCGCATAAATACCAGCTCCAGAAGGCCTACACGCACGTTCGAGAATTGTGCTGTGATCCATAGGCTGATCGGAACAAAGTATAAAAAGATCATAAGCAGGATTAAGGCTCCTGCAATCAGAAAAATAACGGATAGGTTTTCCATTTGGCTTAACTTACTGCTTCAACTATAATTTTATGCTGGCTTAATTTAATAATGCGCACGGTTGTATTAGGATCAACAAACTCGCCATTTGTCTGTACTTCGTGATGCTCGTCGTTAAAAAGTGCGGTTCCCTGTGGGCGCAATGCAGATATGGTTACGCCTGTTTCGCCGACCTGCAGGTTGTGCTGGTAATCTTCGTTTACACGGCTATCAATAGTTTCTTTCAGGGCAAACCTGCTCCACGCATCCGACCGGAAACTATAAAAGAATGCCAATCCTGCTACCAACACTGATAACCCAAGTATAAGATGACCAACAGAAGTGCCTAGTGCTGCATACCCGATCCAGATGCCGATTCCTGCCAACACAAAGCCAAGTATACCGATCAGGGTGGTGCCAGGTATAAATACCAATTCCACTATGATCAGGATGAGCCCGATCACGATCAGAAGTATAACAGTTACCCAGTCTAGTAGCATAGCAGGAGGCTTATTAGGTAAATATAGTTATTTATAGATGTATTTGCTAATTGTTGTTGTTGATTCGGTTAATAGTATTTACGGATTTTAGGGTGTATATGTGAGCCAGACATTTCAAGCGTTAGAGATGGATCTTATATGACCTATAGTTGAGATTTATACTTCTTGCAAGTGAGCTATACTTTCAATTACACTTTCATCCTGGGAGCTTTACTCACCTACAGTTGTCATGGTTAGCTTTGGTGCGCTCACGGCCGCGGGGCCTCGTCTTTGCGTTTCGCGCTGCTTTCGCTTCCTTTGCTCCTAACGTCGCCATGCCTCAACGGCACCGGAACCTCTCGAGGCGCTCCACCCAAAGACTGAGATCAGTTCGATAGTATCTGCTGCTATTATACTTTACCTTAATAAGCTCTTAGTTTTTCCTTCTGAATATTTCCTTAGGAACAAGTCGAGACCTGTCCGCTCACAGGCTATAATTATACTTGGAGATATAGCAGTAGCAAAACTGTCCCCTTGAGGGGACTACAGGGGTGTAAAACAGTAACTATAAAACAATAACTTGAGCTATAGCATTGTCAGAAACGACCTCAGATCGTCTAATTTGCTTCGTAGCCAGATACGCTCAGGAGCTGCACACGCTACGTGGTCTATAGTAATTGTATCAATCCTCTAATCCTAAAAATCCCAATTCAGGCTAAAAGCCGGGAAGGGTAAAACAAAAGCGCCACTTCCCGCTGAGAGAAGTGGCGCTTTATCTATAGTTACTCTTGCCGATCCAACAATCAGCAATAAACAATCAACAATTAATAAGCCTTTGCAAAATATACGCGGCGCTTGCTTGGCTTGCCGGTCAGCATATCCACACCATCCTCTTCAGGGGTGTTTAGCGCGATGCAGCGTATAGTTGCTTTGGTTTCTTCTTTAATGCGCTCTTCTGTTTCCGGAGTGCCATCCCAGTGTGCTAACACAAAACCACCTTTGTTCTCTAGTACATCTTTAAACTGTTCGTAGCTATCTACTTTAGTAGTGTGTTCTTCGCGGTAAGTCAGGGCTCTGTTATAGATGTTCTCCTGAATTTCGTCCAGCAACGCAGGAATATAAGTTGCCAAGCTGTCGAATTGCTGCGAGCTTTTCTCTTTGGTGTCGCGGCGGGCAACTTCGGCAGTGCCGTTTTCCAGATCGCGGGCTCCTATAGCAATACGTACAGGCACCCCTTTCAATTCCCACTCAGCAAATTTAAACCCTGGGCGCTCGGTGTCGCGGTCATCAAACTTCACGCTGATACCTTTTGCTTCCAGTTCTTTCTTCAGTTGTAACACCTTCTCACTGATCAGTGCCAGTTGCTCTTCTCCTTTATAGATCGGAACAATAACAACCTGAATTGGTGCGAGCTTTGGAGGTAACACAAGCCCTTCGTCATCAGAATGCGCCATTACCAGGGCACCCATTAAACGGGTACTAACACCCCATGACGTTCCCCATACGTGCTCCAACCCACCATCTTTGGTAGCGAATTTTACATCAAACGCTTTGGCAAAATTCTGACCTAAGAAGTGAGATGTGCCAGCTTGCAAAGCTTTACCATCCTGCATCATACCTTCAATACAATATGTTTCCAGGGCACCGGCAAAACGCTCGTTCGGAGTTTTAACCCCACGTATGACCGGTAGGGCAATATATTGCTCGGCAAAGGTGGCGTATACTTCCAGCATCTGCTCTGTTTCAGCAATAGCTTCTTCGGCTGTCGCGTGCGCTGTGTGGCCTTCCTGCCATAAAAACTCGGCAGTTCTCAAAAACAGGCGCGTACGCATTTCCCAGCGCACCACGTTTGCCCACTGGTTTATAAGTAATGGCAGGTCGCGGTAGCTTTGTATCCAGCCTTTATAGGTGTTCCAGATAACAGCCTCAGACGTAGGACGAACTATAAGCTCTTCTTCCAGTTTGGCATTTGGGTCTACACGCAGTTTTCCTGGCTTATCAGGGTCGGTTTGCAGGCGGTAATGGGTTACTACAGCACACTCTTTTGCAAAGCCTTCTGCGTTCTGCTCTTCAGCCTCAAACAAGCTCTTGGGCACAAACAGCGGGAAGTATGCATTCTGGTGGCCTGTGGCCTTAAACATATCATCCAACTGGCGCTGCATCTTCTCCCAGATAGCATATCCGTAAGGCTTGATAACCATACAACCACGCACCGCAGAGTTCTCGGCAAGCCCTGCTTTTTTCACCAGTTCGTTATACCATAAGGAGTAATCTTCGCTTCTTTTTGGTAGCCCTTTGCTCATTTTAAAAATTATTTATTGTATATCCTTAATTAAAGATGTTTTTGGAATAATAATTGCTTCCGAACTACTTGTAGTTTAGACATCAATATCGCCCAAAATTACGTTAATATATTGTACTATTGATAAGGTTTTGCGCCATTGTGTTTATATCTTTGATATAGAAGAAGTTTTACACCAGAAGGCCATGAAAAATTTTACTATTTTAACTATAGCATCGGCGCTATCCTTGCTTTTAGCTGGCTGCAGCGGCTCCAATGGAATGCAGTCTTCGGAGTACGATGATATGTACTATAGCACTGCAGATAAGACTGAATATGTGCAACCTGTTGAGGAAGCTTATGCGCAGGCCGAAGAAGCAGAGCAGCAGCCTGAAACCACCACTGAAGAAGGTGTTCTGAACCCGGAATATTCTGAAAGAAGCAGCACCAATACAGATAACTATTACGGAGACGAATATTATGATGGGCGCGAATATGACCCACGTGATAACTGGTACCGCCCGAACTACTCATTTGTAGACCCTTCGTGGGCGTATAATAATTACCCTGTTTACAACAGCTATAGTAGTTACAGAAGCTATCGCCACCGCTATGCAGATCCGTTTTACGATCCATTCTACTACGATCCGTTTTATTACGACCCATTTGCTTACAGGCCTTTCTATGGAAGTGGTTTAACAATAGCTATTAGCTATAACTATGGATGGGGCGGATACTATGGGCGTTATAATCCATACTGTTATCGCCCATACTATAGCAACTACTACGGTGGCTACAACCACTACTATGGTGGATACTACGGCCATAATTATGTTTATGATTACCCTCGCTATGTTCAGCCTTACAAAGTACAGTATGGTCCGCGTGGCGAGCGTGGTGGTGTAGTAACAGATGGTGTACAGCGTGACGGTCGTGCGGAGCGTGGCCTTTCAACGGAGGGCAATGAGCAGCGTGCAACACAGAGGCGGCCTGGCAGAACTACCGATCGTGCGGGAATGCCAACAACAGAAGACTCTAAAGAAGTAATCACTGGTCAACCATCGCGCGAGAATTACCGACCACGTAGTGGCGAAGCAAGACCTGTCCGTGGCCGAATAGAAAGAACGCAGGAAGATCAGCAGCGTGAACAACCTGTTAACCGCCCGGCAGCAACGGAAACACGCCCTAGGCGTGAATACCGCCAGGAGCAACGCAGCACCGAAACAAGAGAAAGCGCACCACGCCGTGAGACTACCCGTTCTTACGAACAGCGCGAAACCCGACGATCTGAGCCGGCTCCGAGCAGAAGCAGCAGCAGTGGTAGCAGCAGCGAAAGTAAGAGCAGCGGACGACCGCCGAGGGGTAATTAATCCTATTCAGTAAAAGAACCACATGAGAATGAATAAGCTATTTTCTGCCAGCCTGGCGCTACTGCTGGGCTGGAGCGGAACCGCTTTGGCTCAGAACGAGGAAGACGCATTGCGCTACACCCGTTTCGGTCTGCAGGGTTCAGCACGTATACAAGGTATAGGCGGTGCACAAACCGCACTTGGCGCTGATATTTCAACGATGGCTACTAACCCGGCCGGGCTGGGTATGTTCCGGAGGTCAGAAGGTAACTTTAGCCTGGGCTTTACCAATAACAGCACATCTTCCCTTTTTATGGGAAATACTACGCCGGATGAGCGCACAACTTTTAATATACCGCAGGGTGGGGTTGTGTTCAGTAACCGTAAAGACGACAGCGATGGCAGCGACTGGCGCGGAACAGCCTTTGGGGTAAGTATAACCAGACTCAACAACTTTAATAACCAGACTACCTACAACGGAACTGTTCAGCCACCTAACACTATAGTGGATTACTTTGCAGAACAGGCAAACTTAAACGGCCGAACTGAAGCTGATCTGGATGCTGAGTTTGGAGATTATGTTTCGCTGGAGGGCTTAGCTTACGGTACTTACCTGATCAATTTTAAAGACATATATGGTAACACTGTTGCGGATGCCCAGCCACTGTACAGTGAAGGCGATATAACCCAGATAGAGGAACTGGAGCGCAGAGGATCTCAGAACCAGATTGACCTGGCTTTTGGTACCAGCTTCCGTGATAAAATATACTTAGGCGCATCATTCGGTATCGTAACTTCTAATTTTACGCAGGAGCGCATTTTCCGGGAGTCAGGATATTTTATTGAAAGACTTGAGCAAGTGGATGAAGACACTGATGAAATAGTTTCAGATGGTAATTATAGCTTGGAATTGCGCGATGAATTTAACACAGAAGGAGCGGGCGTTAACTTGAAAATCGGCGTTATAGTTAGGCCGATCGATGCCATTCGATTTGGTGTAAGTATACAGACACCAACAGCTTACAACTTTATAGAAACTTATGACCGCTCTCTGTACTCAACCCTTAATACAACAGAAAATGGCCTTGATAACTATAGCGCCACTGAGTTGCCGGGTGAGTTCTCTTACCAGTTAACCACACCATTCCGCGCAAATACTGGTTTGGCTGTGTTCCTAGGCAAGTATGGCTTTATAACCGCTGATGCAGAATTTGTAGACTATAGTAATATGCGCTTCTCAGAAGACGAGGATGACAGCGGGTTTGGTAGTTACTTTAGCGGTATAAACAGCCGTATCAGCGAAACTTATAAATCAGCGATGAACTATAGAATCGGAGCTGAAGGCCGTTATGAAGTGTTCAGGTTGCGCGCAGGTTATGCTATTTCCGAAAGCCCTTATAAGAACAGTGCTTTTGATGCCAAAGTGAATATATTTACACTCGGTGCCGGTGTGCGCCTGCAAAAGTATTATGCTGATATAGCTTATGCCCATACAACCGGTAATAGCTTATATTCACCTTATACTTTCAGCAACGGCGAAGGTAACCCGGTAGTAGATATAGAGAATAAGCAGTCGAATGTAATGTTCACTGTTGGCATGAACTTCTAACTTAACTTTACTTCCAGTTTAAAAAGCGTTAGTCTCCTGGGCTGGCGCTTTTTGCTTTTATAGGTTATAGTTATACTTTGAGCAGCTATAGGTATGGTTTTGGCTATAACGTATGGCAGAACCATAATAATCCTATAAATTAGGGGAGCTAAACTAACAATTAACGAATCACATGTATATCAAACTCAGATCAAACCTTTTGGCTGCTTTGCTGCTTTGCTTTGCCTTTGTGGCGCAGGCGCAGCAGAAAAAAGACATTACCTTGGAGGATATCTACCGCAAAGGTACCTTCAGAGCCCAGTCGGTGTATGGTGTAAACTGGATGAAAGATGGCCAGTACTACAGTTCTACCGTAGCTGATGATCAGAACAAAGTAACAGACATTGTAAAGTATGATGTAACTACGGGCAAACCGGTAAGCACCATCATAGAAGGCGAAAACCTGAAACCTGCCGGCAGCAGCACACCTATCCAGTTCGATGGTTATACTTTCTCTTCAGATGAGAAGAAAGTGTTGTTCTCTACAGATACAGAGCAGATTTACCGCCGTTCTTCCAAAGCAGAGTTCTACATCTACGATATTGCTTCTAAAAAACTAACTAAGCTTAGCGATGGCGGCAAGCAGCTATATGCTACATTCTCGCCCGATGCGCAGCGCGTGGCTTTTGCCCGCGAAGGCAACATGTTCGTGACAGACCTGAGCAACATGAAGGAGACGCAGATCACGACAGATGGCAAGTATAATTCCATCATTAACGGGTATGCGGACTGGGTGTACGAAGAAGAGTTCTCGTTTGCACAGGGCTTCCATTGGTCGCCGGATGGTAAGAAGATAGCTTTCTATACTTTTGATGAGACCAACGTGCCGGAGTTTAACATGCAGATGTGGGGCGAGCTTTACCCGCAGGATTACAAGTTTAAATACCCAAAACCAGGCGAGGCTAACTCAAAAGTAAAAGTATCGGTGTATGATGTGGCCAGCGGCAAAACGGTTAAGATGGACACTGGCAACGAAGAAGATATCTACATTCCGCGCATCAAGTGGACGAACAACCCGAACCTGTTGTCTATTCAGCGCATGAACCGCCTGCAGAACACACTGGAGATTCTGCATGCCAACGCTACAACCGGTAAAGCCGATGTGGTTCTGAAAGAAACAGACAAAGCGTACATTGATATTACAGACGACCTGACTTACCTGAAAGATGGTAAGAACTTCATCCATACATCGGAGAAAGATGGTTTTAACCACCTGTACCTGTACAACATGAAGGGCAAACTGGTGCGCCAGATCACGAAAGGCAACTGGGAAGTAAGCAGCTATGTAGGCTTCGACGAGAAGAACGACCGTTTATACTTCATGTCTACGGAAGTATCGCCACTTGACCGCCACCTGTACAGCATCAGCAGCAAAGGCAAAAACAAAAAGCGCCTGACAACTGAAGCCGGCACGCACAACATCAACATGAGCGCCGACTTTAAGTATTACCTGGATTATGCTTCTGCTGCAAACGTGCCAACTACAGTAAGCCTGCACACTGCTAAAGATGGCAAGCAAATAAAAATGCTGGAAGACAACGCGAAGCTGAAAAACACACTGGCGCAGTATGATATTGCCAAGCAGGAGTTCTTTAAAATGAAGACTACTGACGGTACAGAGTTGAACGGCTACATGATCAAGCCAACAGATTTTGATCCGAAGAAGAAATACCCTGTACTGATGTTTGTGTACGGTGGCCCGGGTTCTCAGACAGTAACTAACAGCTGGGGTGGTGCAAATTACCTGTGGTTCCAGGTGCTGGCCAATAAAGGTATAATTGTGGTGAGCGTGGATAACCGTGGTACCGGTGCCCGTGGTGCCGAATTTAAGAAAGTGACTTATGCTAACCTTGGCAAGTATGAGATAGAAGACCAGATTGAAGCTGCTAAGTGGCTGGGCAACCAGTCTTATGTAGATAAGAACAGAATCGGTATCTGGGGCCATAGCTTTGGTGGCTACATGACGCTGCTTGGCCTTACAAAAGGCAATGGTGTATTTGCTGCAGGTATAGCTGTTGCACCAGTAACTAACTGGAGATACTATGATACCATTTACACAGAACGTTTCCTGAAAAAGCCACAGGATAATGCCGCAGGATATGATGATAACTCGCCCTTATTCTTTGCTGACAAACTGCAGGGTGAGCTATTGCTGATACACGGTACCGGCGACGATAACGTACACTTCCAGAATGCGGTAGCCATGCAGGATGCATTAATAAGCGCTAACAAACAGTTCGAAAGCTTCTATTACCCTAACCGTAACCACGGCGTGGGTGGTGGTATTACATCGCTGCATCGCTTTAACATGATGACCAACTTCCTGGAGCGCAAGCTTATAAAACAGCCTGCTGAGCAGAACCAGTAATCAGATAAAAGTTTAAATTTGAAAAGCCTCTCTATTTTAGGGAGGCTCTTCTGTTTTAAATTGATGGACGCACGATACGAAGAGAAATATCACACCCTGGAAGAGCAGCACTGGTGGTTCAGGGCGCGGCGTCACATGGTTTATACATTGGTGCAGGAGCTGAACCTGCCACCTGATGCGGCTATACTTGAAGTCGGCTGCTCTGCTGGTCCCTTGCTGCTACAACTACAGCAAGCCGGCTACACCAATTTAACAGGTATAGATGTAAGCAAAAAGGCTATTGCTTTAGGGCAGCAGCGCGGCCTGAAAGGTATAAGTGTAATGGATGGCGCCAAAATTACATTCCCGGATGCTGCTTTTGATTTAGTAATTACTTCAGATGTGCTGGAGCATATTGCAGATGATGCCAAAGCCATACAGGAGTGGGCGCGGGTGTTAAAGTCAGGTGGTAAAATGATCGTGTTTGTACCGGCTTTTCAGCATTTATGGAGCGGCCACGATGTGGTGAACCATCACTTCAGGCGTTATACTAAAACACAATTGAAAGCTATAGTTGCACAGGCTGGCTTACAGGTAAATCGGGCATCGTACTGGAACTTCAGTTTATACTTCCCGACATGGGTGGTACGCAGGCTGCAGAATAGTATAGCATCAGAAAATAGCCCTCACGAGGATAACCTGCAGCAAGTACCGGGTATCGTTAATGGCGTACTAACAACCCTTGTAAAGCTGGAAAACAAAGTGTTGAAAAAGATGGACCTGCCGATAGGGGTAAGTACGTTTGTGTTGGCAGAGAAAGTATAACTGCACCATATTTAAGTAGTTACAAGTATAAAAGTAAAAGCTGATGTGCTATATTTATACTTTATTTTAGCTACCTTCTAATTATCCCTGAAACTATGAAATTACTTTTCCTGCTGGCGCTGCCTCTTCTGTTTGGCGCATTCCAGGCTGCCAACACCACCCGCGACAAAGCGTTGGAAGAGCTGGCCAATGCCGAGCGTAACTTTGCCGCCACTTCTGTTAAAAAAGGATTCCACCAGGCGTTTGTTGAAAACATGGCTGATGATGGAATTGTGTTTGCACCAACGCCAACTAATGGTAAAAAACTGCACGCTGAGGCCCCTGAAAGCAACGCTGTACTTAAATGGTATCCTGCCTATGCTGATATTTCCAAGTCGCTGGACTGGGGTTATACTACAGGGCCTTACCAGTTTAAAGCCAATCCCGAAGCTAAAAAACCTGTAGGCGCCGGTTTTTATTTATCAGTCTGGAAGAAGCAACCTGACGGGAAGTGGAAAGTAGCTGTAGATATGGGGAATAATTTCTCCCCGGAACTGCTTAAAGAAGAAGCCTACCAGCCAACTGCAGCTATAAAAGGCGAAGCAGCTAAAGGTACAAAAGAAGACCTGTTGGCGAAAGACGTACAAAAAGTACAGCCGTATACTTCAGAAACATTGATCTATCGTTTCGGGCAGTATCCGGTAAAGTATAAAGACCTGGCGGCCAAACCTGCATCTGATATAACTTACATTAATATGGGGTATGATATTTCTCCGGCTGCAGACATGGCTTATACTTATGGCAGCTATAAGCAGGGAGAAACAGCAGGCCATTACCTGAAAGTATGGAAAATGCTAAACAGTGAATGGAAACTGGTTGCACATAATCTGGTTCCGGATAAGAAATAGGAGCGTTAACTTCCCGTCAGTTTAGCCAGGCAAGCATATAAATATTGTTTTTCCTGCTCTTCAACTGGTAACATGTCTATATGGCTATGGAGCTGAGACACAGTTACCCTAGGTTCTGCTTTTGCGTTGTACATATACGTATGCAGATCATCAGCCAATGCCTGAATCTGTGTAGCCACCTCATCGGCAGTACTTGTGAAATGGTTTAACAGCCAAAGCAACCTGTGCAGTAATTCGTTCGGTTTATGGTCGGGGTAGCGAATGCGATGGTCCACTTCGCTCCAGCCCTCTTCGAACAATGTTTTAACCTGAACCTCCACAAAATATTGTTGCCGGGCCGGCTTTACTTTAATAATGTAGTGCTGTGCCTTATAACCCCTATCGTTTACAAAAACTCTGTAGTTGCGGGAAGAGAATTTTTTAGCCTCTAAAAGGCCGTTTCTTCTTACATATGCATAAGGTTCTCTTTTCAGCTCCCAGATCTGCTGTATGTAATTACCTATTTCGTGACAGGTTTCTTTGTACAGGTGCAGTATTCGTACGCCTACCAGGTCGTTTATAAATTCAAGGTAATTGCTAGTGTTTAAGTGGCGGTCAGGATACTCTTTCTTTTTCCGGATGATCTTTTTCAGCAGATGTAGCGGCTCTTTTACCCTGTAACGCACGGCATGCACATCTTTCTGCCGCATTACGGTGTTAGCTACCAACATGGCAATGTCTTGCAGCTCTTCTCCACGCCTGATGTAATCGTTGTAAATATCTTCCAGCTCGTTAGCAATTAAGCCCTTTTCATACAGGCTTCCTTCACTTTCGCATAGCTTTGAAAGTATAACAGGAAATGTCGCTATCTGTAAATGACCAGCCATTTTTTACTTCGGAACATACCAGCTATACTTAAAGTACGCTTCTCAGTCAAAAAAAGGCTTAATCTATACCTGCAAACTATTGGCGTTGGCTACTTTTTACAACCAGCTGCGCGTTTACCTGAAGTTGTAAGCAAGCACAATATATTTAAAGTATAAGATAGATCAGCTTATATCTCTGACGCTTGCACTCTTGTCCGCCTACAACTTTACGCAAACATTCTGCGGCTCTGTAAAGAAGCGGAGTACTTCAAAACCACCTTCACGGCCAACGCCGGAGTTTTTCATGCCGCCAAAAGGAGTTCGTAAATCACGCAGGAGCCAAGTGTTTATCCAGATGATGCCGCTGTGCACCTGGTGTGCTACCCGGTGAGCACGTTGCAGGTTGTTTGTCCAGATGGTGGCAGAAAGCCCGTAGTCGGTGCAGTTGGCGTATTGTATAACTTCTTCTTCTGTATCGAAAGGAGTGAGGGTGACGACCGGGCCAAAAATCTCTTCGGTGTTGGTGCGACAGTTGTAAGGCAAACCTTCGATTATAGTTGGGGCAATAAACCAGCCATTTGCACAGCGGCCATCTACCTGCACCCGCTGCCCTCCGGTAAGTATAGTTCCGCCTTCCTGTTTAGCCAGTTCTATGTAAGAAAGCACCTTCTGCATGTGTTGTTCCGATACCACAGCACCCAGTTTAGAGCCTTCTTCCATCGGGTCGCCTACGGTCATGACTTTTACTTTCCCTACAAAAGCATCCCTGAACTTCTCATACAATGGCCGTTCTATAAAAATGCGGGAACCACACAGGCAGATTTGCCCCTGGTTGGCAAACGACGAATGTATGGAAGTGTGCAGCGCGTTGTTAAAGTCGCAGTCAGCAAAAATAATGTTCGGGTTCTTACCACCTAGTTCCAGAGACAGCTTTTTGAACATCGGAGCAGCCGTAGCCGCTATTGTTCGTCCGGTAGTGGTGCCGCCTGTAAAAGAGATAACCGGTACTTTGGGATGAGCCGTCATGGCAGCGCCTACTTTATGCCCGTAGCCATGCACAATGTTCAGTACGCCGGCCGGTAAACCTGCTTCTATACAAATCTCCGATAACAGGAAAGCCGTCATGGGGGTAACTTCCGAAGGCTTGGCAACTACACAGTTCCCGGCAGCCAGGGCAGGGGCTATTTTCCAAGTAAATAAGTATAAAGGCAGGTTCCAGGGTGATATGCAGCCAACCACCCCATGCGGATGGCGCACGGTATAGTTAATAGCATCGGTACCTTCCATGTAATGTGCTTCCGAAGCAAAATGCTGTATAGCAGTGCCATAAAAACGCATGTTGCTGCTTGCCCGCGGAATATCTACAGACATGGCCAGTTTAAGCGGTTTACCATTATCAATAGATTCTGCTTCGGCTAGCCGGCACATGTTCTGGTCTATCAGGTCAGCTATCTTTATCAGAATGCGGCCGCGTTTCTCAGCAGGTGTCTTAGACCACGCCGTAAAAGCCGCTAACGCCGCCTGCACTGCCTGCTCCACGTCCTGCTCATCAGAGTCTGGTATAAGAGAGTATACTTCTCCAATAGCCGGATTATAGTTGTCGATATACTGCCCTGCCACAGGCATTACCAGCTGTCCGTTTATGTAATTATGTATGTGCTGCACTGCGGTAGAATTAATAATGAATAAGTAACAATAAGTAATTTAGCGCCTAAACTTCTCTATTATAACTCGAAGCTTTCTTAATAGTGTTTTTCTAAAAGGTTCGGCCAAAATGTACACAACTGCAAGTGGAACGAAGAACCTGACTGACATTGGATAATCCACAAGTATATCATAATACTTGCTGGCATACATCAAAGCGACTACTAGATTAAGACATATCAGATTGAATAAATAATCTTCTAATCTAAATTTATAAAATCTGGATAGGCTCAACAGAGCCGCTGTAAAGCCTATATTTAGAAAGACGATTACAAAGAGCTTGATCATTTCACTTGCTCACTTACAAACACCCCGTTCTACCACCATCTACCGGCACGTTAATACCGTTAATATACGCAGCGGCAGGTGTCGCTAAAAATGCGGCAGCGGCAGCAACTTCTTCAGGTTCGGCAAAACGGCGGGCTGGTATCTCAGCCATCATTTCACTTTCTATAGCGTCAACTGCTGCTTCTGTTTTCTTTGCTTTATTTTCGATGATGGATTCCAGACGGCCGGTGCGGGTAGCGCCTGGCAACACATTATTTACAGTAATTCCGAATTGCCCCAGCTCATTGGCCATAGTTTTAGCCCAGCTGGCAACTGCTCCGCGGATAGTATTAGAAACTCCAAGCCCATGCAAGGGTTGTTTTACTGAGGTACTGATGATGTTGATGATACGACCATACTTTGCTTCTTTCATCCCCGGGATAACTGCTTTTGCCAACAAGTGGTTGGCTACCAGGTGCTGGTTAAAAGCACTTACAAACTCATCAGATATGGCTTCGGTAATAGGGCCACCTGCCGGGCCGCCTGTGTTATTCACAAGTATATGTACTATTGGCTGCTGGCTCAGGTAACCCTGCACTTGGATGTTCAGATTATAAGGGTCAGAGAAATCAGCTACAATGTAATCGTGCTGTTGCCCCTGGCTAGTATCCAGGTCCTGTAGTGCAGTTTGTAATTTGTCTTCGTTGCGTGCAGCTAAAGTAATATTTGCACCAAGCTGTGCCAGCTCAATAGCTATGGCTTTCCCGATGCCTTGCGTGCTGCCGCAAACTATAGCTCGTTTGTTCTGTAGGTTTAGGTTCATAGGATAAATGTACGGAAAAGCCTTTGAACTTGCACAGCATCGTGGTTATGTAACAACAGTGCTACCATTTCTGTTAGCTTTTGCGTACCTTCCATGTATCAACCTAACAAAACAAAACTATGGCCATACAACGACCTTTCAACTTTAAGCAGTGGATTGATGAGCATCGGCACCTGCTTAAGCCGCCGGTAGGTAACCAGCAGGTATACAAAGCCAACGATGATTTTATTGTAATGGTAGTAGGTGGCCCGAATGCCCGCAAGGATTACCACTACGATGAGAGCGAAGAGTTCTTTTACCAGGTAGAAGGCGATATTGTGCTCAAGATCATAGAAGATGGTAAACCTGTAGATATCCCGATTCGGGAAGGTGAGATCTTTCTGTTGCCGCCACGCGTGCCACATTCGCCACAGCGCCCGGCTAATACGGTAGGCCTGGTAATTGAGCGTTACCGCCGCGAAGGGGAGAAGGATGGCTTTATGTGGTTCTGTGAGAACTGCGGCAACAAGCTACACGAAGACTTTACCGAAGTAACCGATATTGTAAAACAGCTGCCTGAAATTATGGGCAACTTCTGGAATAACGAGCAGTTGCGCACCTGCAGCAAGTGTGGAGAGGTATTGCAGCCACCGGTTAAACCAGTAGAGCAAGCCGCCAAGTAAAATATACTTCAACTATAAAGAAAGCCTCCTGCGACGTAGGGGGCTTATCTGTTTCTGCCATGAGCCAAAACCTAGAGACAGCCAGACTGCAGCTACGCCCTGTACGGCCATCCGATGCTGATTTTATACTTAAAGGATTATCTGACACACGTGTAACAACATACTATGCCGTACATTATGATACTCCTGAAGCCGTGCAGGAGCAAATGCAGTTTTACGACAACCTGCAGCAGACCGGCACCGGCATCTGGTGGGTGTTCTCATTAAGGGGAGCAACCGATTTGATTGGCGCCTGTGGCTATAGCAGCTTAGAAACTGAAAATCGTAAAGCAGAGATCGGATTTTGGTTGCTGCCGGAGCACTGGGGCAAGGGTTACATTCCTGAAGCTGCCAAGGCTATTTTAAAGTATGGTTTCGAAAGTATGAATCTGCATCGCATTGAGGCTATAGTAGAAGGCGGCAACGCGCAGTCGGAGAAGGTGCTGCAAAAGCTTGGCTTTACACGCGAAGGAAGGCTTCGTGACCGCGAAATAAAGAACGGACACTTCATAGACCTTGTGCATTATAGTTTACTGGAGACGGATGAAGTATAGGTTGATTGTTGATTATCAGTTGCTGATTGTTTGAGCCAGGATTTTGAAGAATAGTTGCTGGCGCGAGTCTCCAGACTTGTGACTTATTATGGTGTTGCATCTCCTGATGTAACTGGCCCGGCAGGGATAGTCATGACAAAGGCGATGGCTATAGTTCTATAGCAGTCCAACCATCCCCCCAACCCCTCCTTATCCAAGGCGGGGAGCTTCTTGTCGCAGCTATAGTTACTGTTTACTGATAACAGATAATTGTTAACTGTCAATTATACTTCCTGTTGCTGATAAGCTTTCAGCTTTTCTTTTTGCACAAGCTGTTCTTCCAGTAGCTGCTGCACTTCGGATTTATTGTAATCTTCCAACGTATCGATATGCTTCATGATCTTGCCCATGATCTTGTCCTGTTGCCGGCCCGTTTCGAGGGCATAGGAGTAAGGCAGATCAGAGAAAGTAACCATGCCGTAAAGCGGAAGCCATTTATCAGGATACTGCTCACTGATCTTGCTCTCTACCTTCTTGCGTAATAAGAACCGTGCATCAGCTACTGCATCGCGCATTTCTATAAAGTTCATCACAGCAAGATCTGCAATGGCATCGGCGTCTGGTTTACGTTTGCGTTCAAATTCCTTAAACAGTTTTTCCCAGTTGCCATCAAAGCTGTCCAGCATCTTATCGAGTACGGTTATATCTTCGAAGCCGGCGTTCATGCCTTGCCCATAAAAAGGTACTACAGCATGGCAGGCATCCCCGATCAGCAACACTTTGTCTTCATAACTCCACGGGAAACATTTTATAGTTACCAGAGAGCCGGTCGGGTTGCAGAAATATTCCTGTGCCAGGTCAGGCATCAAGGCTACTGCATCCGGGAACACCTCCAGGAAAAAGTTTAGCAGATCAGTATCGTTTTTAATGGCAGCAAAAGAGCGCTCGCCTTCGTAGGGGAAAAATAAAGTACAGGTAAAGCTACCATCTATGTTTGGCAACGCGATCATCATATAGTTGCCGCGAGGCCAGATGTGCAGTGCATTTTTTTCCAGTAGCCAACCCCCATCTTCAGCAGCAGGTATGGTTAGTTCTTTGTAGCCGTACTCCAGGTAGCTTTGCTGATAATTGAAGCGCTCGGTTTTTTGTAAAGCATTACGAACCATCGAAAAAGCCCCATCAGCCCCAAAGATTAATTCAGGTTGTATTACCTCGTCAGTATCAGAGTGGTGGTTGTGCAGGTATACTTCGTTGGTACGAAGGTTAACATCCTGCACCTGCATGTTAAAGTGGTAGTTTATATCCGGGTTTGGCTCCGACAGGTTCATGAGCGCCATGTTCAGGCCGGCACGTGAAACCGAATAAATAGCCTGCCCCTCTTTACCATAAGGTTGGTAAGTTAATTGCCCGTTTTCGCTATGCATCATGCGGCCATACATAGGTATAGCTACTTTGCGCACATCTTCTTCTATGCCAATACCTCGCAACGCCCGCCAGCCTCTATCGCTGAGGGCAAGGTTTATAGATCTCCCACCATCAAGAGTGCTAACACGCATATCAGGGCGGCGCTCGTACAAATCGATTTTGTAACCGCGTTTAGCCAGGTATAACGATAGCAATGAGCCAACCAAACCGGCTCCTATAATGGCGATGTTCTTTTTCTCGGTCATAAAGTAAAGTATAGGGCACTACTACTTTGCTGTAAAGTAACGGTTTACTTTGAATTTTCACAATGATTATTGCAGGCGTTACCTGTTCAGCCTACAATGGTACGAAAAGTAAGGTTGATGCGGCTACCTGTTTGCTGTGCAGTTTTAGGGATAGCGTGCTGCCAGTTATGTTGTGTAGGGCCCTGCATTAACAACAGGCTACCGTGTTTTATAAGTAAGTATAAATTCTTCTGTGCTTTGTCGTGCCTGTGCCGGAAACCAAACCTGCGTTCTGCCCCGAAGCTTACCGAGGCAATATTGGGTTCAGGACCAAGTTCTGGTTCATCGTCGGAGTGCCAGCCCATGCTGTTTTGGCCGGTTTGGTAATGGTTTAAAAGCACGCTGTTATACTTGTGGCCAGTTGCAGCTTCTACTTGTTCTTTTATCTGTAGCAGTACCGGTAGCCATGGCTGGGGTTTATTGTTCAGGCCGGAGTAAGTATAGCTTTTATCGCCGTACCAGGCAGTGAGCCGGGGCAGAAGTATCTCCTTGCCAAACATCTTTATCTTTTCCTGCTTCCAGTTTACCTGCTCCATTAATTGCTTAAAGTATAAATCGCTGGTTTCTGTAGTAAAAAAGGATGCTGCATACCATACATTGGCATCAGGTAAAGGTATCTTGGTAAGATTCTTATCCAGGTGTGGCATCTTCAGGTGATCTTTTTCGTTTCACCTGCTATTTCCTTTTTCTCCCTGGTCCAGTCGAGATGTCTCATAATGTGAGTAGCAGTTACTCCATGAAGTATAATAGAGACCATTACAATAAATCCTACAATAGACCAAAGCGTATCTGCATCTACAAAATCAACTTTATCTAAAGCAAATGATAAGTAAAAGAAGGAGCCGATACCCCGGATGCCGAAAAAGCTTATAGCCAGCTTTTCATGAAGCGACACTTTTACGCCTATCATCCCGATAAGGGCAGACACAGGCCGGATTATAAACAGAAACGCAATACCAATAAACACTCCGTTCCAGGTAAGATGATCCAGCAGGCCCCGCACCAGGCTACCGCCAAACACGATCAGCAGCATCACCATCATAATATGCTCTACCTGTGCTACAAAATCGTGCATCTCGGTGTGGTACTTGTCTTCTGCTTCAAAGCTGCTCATGGTTATGGCTGTAATAAATACAGCCAGGAAACCATACCCGTGTGCCAGTTCTGTTATGCCATAAGACACCAAGGTTGCTGATAATGCCAGAAACCCATCGGTTGCTCTTGGGAAGCTGGATTTGCGAGGCAGCTTAAAGATAAGATAGGCTAACCCCCGGCCGATAAGGAAGCCAATACCAGCGCCAGCAATAACACGGTATAGCAGATCACGAATTACCCAGTCAAACAGCCAGTCGCCGGAGGTGCCAGCTGCAACAGCTATTACTACCGCAAGCCATGTAAACGGAAAAGCCATTCCATCGTTTAGTCCTGCCTCAGCGGTAAGCGAAAATCGTACATCATCTTCTTCGGGATCGTCTGGGGGGCCAACCTGTACCTGCTCCGCCAATACCGGGTCGGTAGGTGCCAGTACTGCTCCCAGTAATATAGCTGCGGCAGGCGCCAGCCCTAAAATTCCCCAGCCCATTAGGCTAAGTCCGGCAATACAAAGCAGCATGGTTATACTTACCAACCGGAAAGGTATCTGCCAGTTTTTAAAATTGAATTTGCGCCTGATCTTCAGGCCGGTGCCCATCAGTGAAATAATAACAACCAGTTCTGTTAGGTGCACTACATAATCTTCCTGCCAGAGCGGGCTGGGAGAAGGCAGTTCGAAAGGGAAGAGGTAGAGTATAGCGCCTACTGCCACAAACACAATGGGATAAGATATAAATGTTTTGCGCAGCAAAGCCGGGACCCACGCCATGGAAAGTGCCGCTAATCCGATGATGGTGAGTATAAGAATATATGGGTCCATGTAAAGCTGCCTGGTACTGTTTGTGGTTATTACGTAGCGGCTTATACGGTATTATACTTAGTTAGCTACGGGTTTAGAACCAGAATTTTACGATTGAAGCGGGTGCAGGAGCTTTTGCAAAGAACTATAGCTTCGTTTTAAAGATGTGCTTAAAGCAGTAAGGCAGCTATAAAAGCAGAAAACCTGGCTTACCTATACTTTGGCAAACCAGGTTTTATACTTATACTTTTATCTGCTACATTTTATTGGTGATCTTCCAGGCATTCGTGCAGAATCTCAGAGAAGCGGTAAACTTCTTCAAAGCTGTTATAAAGCGGGGTAGGAGCTACGCGTATTACATTTGGTTCGCGGTAGTCAACTATAATGCCGGCTTCCATCAGTTTGCTAAACAGTTCACGGGCGTTCTTTTTTACAAGTATAGATATCTGGCAGCCACGAGCCTTCGGGTCGGTTGGCGTGATCATCTCCAGCACATCTTTGCCCACATGCACATCGTTGATGAGGTACTCCAGGTAACCAGTTAGCTTTTCGCTTTTCGCGCGCATGTTCTCCATTCCGGCCGCATCAAAAAGCTCTAAAGAAGCACGGTGTACAGCCAATGGTAAGATCTGGGCGTTACTGACCTGCCAGCCTGCGGCACCGGGCATAGGTATAAAGCCTTTCTTCATCTGGAAACGAGCACTGGCATCGTGGCCCCACCAACCTGCAAAGCGTGGCAGGTCGGGGTTATTACCGTGTCGCTCGTGCACAAATACACCTGATGTACCGCCCGGGCCCGAGTTCAGGTATTTATAAGTACACCACACCGCAAAGTCTACATCCCAGTCGTGTAGTTTTACAGGTACGTTACCGGCAGCGTGTGCCAGGTCAAATCCAACTATAGCACCTGCTTCGTGGCCTGCTTTGGTAATAGCTTCCATATCAAAAACCTGGCCGGTATAGTAGTTAATGCCGCCCATCATTACCAGTGCAAGCTCATCGGCATTGTCTTTTATACTTTGCAGGATATCTTCGGTGCGCAGCGTGTGTTCACCTTCTCTCGGATACAGCTCAATTACTGCTTCGTCGGGGTTATAGCCATGAAAGCGGGTTTGAGTTTCCAGTGCGTATTGGTCTGAAGGGAATGCTCCGGCTTCGGTAATAATCTTAAAACGCTTGCCTTCCGGTCTGTAAAACGATACCAGCATCAGGTGCAGGTTAACAGTAAGCTGGTTCATAACCACTACTTCGCTCTCTTTAGCACCAACCACACGTGCAGCACCGCCAGCTAAAAGTTCGTGATAATTAAACCAAGGCTCTTCGCCTTTAAAATGCCCTTCTACGGCCAGGTTTGCCCATTTATACATTTCGTTATCGATGTACATCTGAGCCGACTTTGGCTGCAGCCCAAGTGAGTTGCCACAGAAGTAAATAGCATCTTTGCCATTAACCTGCGGAAAGTAAAATTTATCTCTGAAGTGATATAGTGGGTCGTTCTGGTCTTGCTCCTGCGCAAAGGCTAGGGTATTCTGATAGTTCATTGTTAATGCAGATCGTTTATAGTTTGTGCCACCAATTTAGCGGGAGTTCGTAAAGGTCTGCGAATATACTAATTTGTGTTGGTTTGCTCTTGAGGTATACTACGCAATGGCAGCTATACTTATATGCTATAGATCAGGCAGGTATAAAATCGGCAGTTTAAGCTAAGCTTTCGAGCCCTGAGCTGCGTATTTAAAGTATAAATGCTTATATTGTTGGATTGCCTGACAGTGCCGAATGGTTTATTCCGGCTTTTCGCCCTTTTTACATCATGCATAAACATACGCCTACATCTCCTGTACTTACCGATTCTGGTCTGCTGAAGATCGATATACATACGCACATTTTGCCTGCAACCTGGCCTAACCTGCGTGAACGGTACGGGTATGGCGGCTTTATTCGTTTAGAGCACCACAAGCCCTGCTGTGCCCGCATGATGATGGATGATAAGTTCTTCCGGGAGATACAGGACAATTGCTGGGACCCGAAGGTGCGCATGCACGAGTGCAGCCAGCATAAAGTAGGTGTTCAAGTGCTGAGCACAGTGCCGGTAATGTTTAACTACTGGGCCAAACCCGAACATACCTATGACCTGAGCAAACTACTGAACGACCATATTGCCGGTGTAGTAGCCGATTACCCTGACCGTTTTATTGGTTTAGGTACAGTACCGATGCAGGACACTGACCTGGCTATAAAGGAGCTGGAGCGTTGCGTAAAGGAGCTGGGTATGCCAGGTATACAGATTGGGACGAATGTGAATGGCTGCAACCTGGATGAACCAAAGCTGTTCCCGATCTTTGAAGCTGCCCAGGACTTAGGCGCTGCCATTTTTGTACACCCCTGGGATATGCTGGGCAAAGACCGCACAAGCAAATACTGGATGCCGTGGCTGGTGGGAATGCCCGCTGAAACTACTGTGGCGATCTGTTCTATGATCTTCGGAGGCGTGTTGGAGCGCCTGCCTAAATTACGGGTAGCCTTTGCACATGGCGGAGGTTCTTTTCCGTCAACTATAGGCCGTATTGCCCATGGCTTCGAAGTCCGCCCGGACCTTTGTGCCATCGATAACAATGTAAACCCACGCGAGTACTTGGGTAAGTTCTATTTTGATTCGCTGGTGCACGACCCTTTGATGCTGGAATACCTGGTGAACCTGGTTGGTGCCAACTGCATTGCGCTGGGTACCGATTATCCTTTCCCCTTGGGTGAGCTGGAGCCCGGCAAGCTGATAGAATCCATGCCTTACGACCTGGCAACTATAGAACGTATGTTGAGCGGCACCGCCCTGGAGTGGCTTAACCTGAAGAAGGAGCAGTTTGTGAAAATGCCTGTTCTTAAGTCTGCTTCTACACTGGAAGGGGAGGAAGTATAGCTCAGCCTTGAAAAGGGTTATACTTGGGCATATGTCTAAAGGTGAGTCAGTAGCATGCTTCTTACACGTTAAAATTGCACTGTTTTTAAACTAAACTGCTGAAAAGAAGTATAGTATAGGTTATGACTGCTTAGCAGCCTAGTTCAATACATTCACTTTTAACCAATCCAGAAACTTATGAACATCTTACATAATAAAATTAAAGGGTTTACTGTAGCTATACTTGTAGTAGGGGCCAGTGCATTTGCAAATACAGCTCTTGCACAGAAAAAGCAACAACAGCAAAAGCCAGTACAGCCTGCCACAGAGCAAACCACACCATCAACAGGAATTACCGATGCTGACCTAAAACAGTTTGCCGATGCTAATAACCGCCTGATGGTCGTACAACAGGAAGGAGAGAAAGCAATGCTGGCTATATTGGCTGAAGAAAAGCTAAGTGTTGAGAAATTCAGCGAGATGGCTAAAGCGCATCAGCAGCAGAAATTAGGAGAAGTAAAAGCTACACCAGCAGAGCTAGAGGCTTTTAATAAGTCTGCGCAACGCATGATGGCACTGCAGCCAACCATGGAGCAGGATATGGAAAAAGCCATCGTGAAAGACGGCATGACCATAGAAAAGTATGAACAGATAATGGTAGCGTTTAAGCAAGACCCAGCTATACAGGCAAAAGTGCAGACACTTATGGGCCAGAAATAGAAAATATAAAATAAGAAAGGGCTGCCCCATTATGGGGCAGCCCTTTCTTATTTTATCTGGGTCTTATTTAGTTATTGGCCGCAAATTCCATAATGCGGAAGGTTTTGGTTTTGCGGTCGTAGTAGCCGTAGTGCAGCTTGTTACCGTAGCGGTATACCGTTTTATAGTCCGGCTCCGATTTCAGCTCCTGCTCATACTTGTCTAGTTTATCCTGAAGCACTTCTTTTTTACCGTTAGAAGTTTTGGTTAAGGTATTATTATTTAATACAGCTCTAAAGTAAGTGCTGATACCTGGGCCAGACGAACGGCTACTGCCCTTCCCGTACGGGTCATAAAAGTAGCGGCTATAATATGGCGAGTTCAGATAATAACTAGGTATATTATAAGCAGGTACCCAACGTCCCGGTATCATCATCAGTCCACGGGAAGTGCGGTAGTACTGGTCCGGCGTACGTACCAGCCGGTTCATATCCGATGAGTTGCTTCTATCAGCTGGCGGATCATAAGAGCCTATCGTGAGCTGTATGGTGCTATCAGTAAAAGCATTTACAGTGATGGCAGGTAGCCCTTCAGCCAGTTTTTTCATCACTTTGGATGTTTGCTCTACAGTATCCACATCAGATTTGAACAGGCCGCCCACGCCACGCTGATATACCGGCGTAGATTTAATGGCAATTTCATCTTCTCCTTTAAAACTATAGGTCTTAACAGCTTTCAGGTCATCAAAATTGTAGGCTGTAAGGTTCAGGTTTTCGCGGTCCAGCTGTAAACGGAATAAGGTGTTCTGGAACAGGAAAGAGTTAAAAGCGGGCCCATTGCGTTGCTCAAGTGCAGGAAGTGTACGGTAGCTTGTTTTACCGCTTTCCCAGTCGAGGGCAAGTATTTCGGTTGTAGCCTGCTTTTTAAATTCTTTCAGGGGTTGCCCGTCAAAGATCATGTAAATGTCGCCATTGCGGGTATATATCTTACTGCGATGGTGGCCTGCTGTTACAGTTTGCTCCATATCCGGGTGCACATACACAAGGTCCATCAGGCGGGAATCACGAACGCGGGTCTGAGGCAGGCTCGGCTCAAATACTTTATAGTCCATTTTTGCCAGTCCTTCCGGCGAGTCGCTGCTACGGTATAAATGCAGGTGATCTTTGTTGTCGGTATAGAGCATGTAAAAATGGTCATCGTCTCCGAAGCCACCCACAAAATCAGTGTTACGCTCTTTTTCCAGTTCTACATCCGGTAAGCTTTTAAACGCACCACTCTTACGGTTAATAGCAAACGGGCGCACATACTCACGGCGGCCATTTACATACCGGCTGTAAAAAATAAAATCAGTATCAGTTACACGGGTTCCTAATACTTGCGGATCGCGGTTCCAGCGGTAAGGTATTTCATGCTGAGCTAGTACAGCTCCAGTGGGGGATACAAGTGTGAAATGCAGTTCATTGTTCTGGAAGAAGTATAAACAAACATTTCCGTTATCATCAGCTACTGATACCAGGTCTTCTGGTTGGCGTAGAGGGAGCTCCAGGTTTGCGAACTCGCGCTGGGCACTCGCCATTTGCGCAAAGCCTGCAAACAAGAGCAGGGTTAGGATTAATTTATACATAGATTTTAATATACGATTTGTACCGTATAACTAGCAAATTTCCAGCCAGAAGTGTGGGAACTGCAGCAGCAAAATCAGGAAATTTAAACAACGTATAATTAGGGTTGATTTTAGTAATTTTTAGAGAATGCCGCTATGTTTAAAAGTTTTGTTTCCTTATCTAAATAGCCAAAGTAGGCTTTGCCTTGGTAAGTATAAACTACAGCTCCTGCCGGTCTTACTTTTTGAGTATATAACAGTCTTTCGTAATCACTCATTTTTTCCTGAATGCTTTTGCGAAGGTTATCCGGCGCAGTCTCAAAATTGTCTGAAGAAAGTATACTCTGGAAATAAGTGCTAACCCCAACTCCCTCAGTCATTGTAATACTTGTTCCTTGCAGAGCTGCACCAAGGAGTATTAAGGGCAAAGCAGCCGGACCACCAAAAACAGCAGCTCTTCTTGTTGCGGCTCCACCTATTGTGGCGGCTCTACTTTCCTGCACATGATAAGTACCCATCATCAGTTGTAGTTTACCAAAAGTTAATGTATCAACAGCAATAGCAGGTATGCCGTGTTCAAATTTGCTGAAGAGCTTCTTGGTTGTTTTTATTGATTTAGCTTGTGGAGACCAAGAGTCAGGAGTACCAATTTTAATAGCATCATTAACCATAATGCCAATAGAATCTTGCTGTGAGTAGGAGTAATGCTTTAAAAGTTTATTTGCTGCTAAGTCGTGTACTTCCAATTGTATTGCCAGATTAGAAACAACAAACCTGTAAATTTTATTCTGATGCAAGTATGAATTAAATATGAGCCCTCTGCCAATTGTCAGATAAGGAAGTTGCTGGAAAGTAGCTTTATCTTGTTTTAAGTCTAGTGTTAATATTTCTGTTGTTCTCGAATATTTCGGAGCATCCGGGTTATCAAACATATCGAATGTGATCATCAATTTATCAGGAGATGCATAAATTTTACTAAAAGCAGAATTAGAGTACATGTTCTGATCGACCCCTGGTAACATTAATTGCAGATCCCCGCGCTTTACTAAGCGGCCATACATTTGTTTGTCGCCAAAGCTATTTAAAGAATAAGTTCTGACCTCAGGCGTATGCTCGTCTTTAAAAATGCTTACGTATAAAATATTTGCTTTTCTGTTTAAGAAAAGCGCATAAAAACGGCCATTAGCTGAAAAGGCTGTGGTAAGTATGCTATTTTTATCAGGAACTGCTACCACAGAATTTAGCATTATTACCTGTCCTGTCTGGCGATCAACCTTATAAGGTTGGACAGTACCTGGTGCATTTGGTGTCTCGTCGAAGTAAATAAACCTATCGGGCAGGCCTATCATTCCTAAAATGGTTGAGCCATTTGCAAAATTGTAAGGATAGTTTCCTGTAGACACTTTCTTGCCTTGATCATCAAGAATCAAAAAATCAGTACCTAAATGACCAAACGCAACTATACATACATCTCCTGCCTGGTTTGTTTCTGCAGTTAAATGATTGATATTATTTACAGGGAAGCTTACACTGGAGAAAGGGGTTTGGGCAAGGGCAGATGATGTGAGAAATAAAGCAATAAGAAGCGTGTAAAGTCTGGTCATAGCTGTGTTTATAGTTAAGTAATCAAATATAAGAAAATCCGTATTTCCTGTGTTACAAAAACAAAAAAGCCCGGCTAAAGTATAGCCGGGCTCTCCTGCAATGTATAAATTGTAATTAAAACTCTGCGTTCTGCGGTGTTCTTGGGAAAGGAATTACGTCGCGGATGTTACCCATGCCGGTTACGAACTGCACCATACGCTCAAAGCCAAGACCGAAACCTGCGTGCGGACAGCCACCGAAACGGCGCGTATCCAGATACCACCAAAGCGCTTCTTCTTCAATGCCTACGCCTTTCATGCGCTCTACCAGTATATCTAGGCGTTCTTCACGCTGCGAACCACCTACAATCTCGCCAATGCCCGGCGCAAGTATATCCATCGCAGCGACCGTTTTACCATCGTCGTTCAGGCGCATGTAGAAGGCTTTAATATCCTTAGGATAATCAGTAACGATAACCGGTTTTTTGAAGTGCTTCTCTACCAGGTAGCGCTCGTGCTCACTCTGCAGGTCAATGCCCCACTTCACATCGTACTGGAATTTCTTCTTCTTGTAATGGTTCGAGTTCAGCAGTATGTCAATCGCTTCGGTGTAAGTTACGCGCTCAAAGTCGTTATTTACTACAAACTCCAGCTTCTCCAGCAAGGTCATTTCCTGGCGCTCGTTCTGTGGCTTGGCTTTATCTTCTTCTGTCAAACGCTGACCTAAAAACTCAATGTCTTCGCGGTTATTCTCCAGCGCGTAACGGATAATATACTTGATAAATTCTTCAGCCAGGTCGGCGTTCATTTTCAGGTCATAGAAAGCCATTTCCGGCTCAATCATCCAGAACTCTGCTAAGTGGCGTGTTGTGTTTGAGTTTTCCGCACGGAACGTTGGTCCGAAAGTATAAATATCACTGAACGCCATTGCCGCCAATTCGCCTTCCAACTGCCCTGATACCGTTAGGTTAGTAGCTCTGCCAAAGAAGTCTTCAGCATAGTTTACTTCACCGTTCTCAGTGCGCGGCGGGTTAACCGGATCCAGTGTGGTTACACGGAACATCTCACCTGCACCTTCAGCATCCGAAGCCGTGATGATAGGCGTGTGCATGTATACAAAACCCTTCTCGTTAAAGAACCTGTGCACGGCAAAAGCCAATGAGTTACGAACTCTGAATACTGCGCCAAATGTATTGGTACGGAAACGCAGGTGCGCAATCTCACGCAAAAACTCCAGCGAGTGTGCTTTTTTCTGTAACGGGTATGTTTCCGGATCAGCTTTGCCCAGTACTTCTATAGTTTTAGCCTGTACTTCAAACGCCTGTCCTTTGCCCTGCGATGCTACCAGCTCGCCGGTAATAGAAACGGCAGCGCCGGTTGTAACATCTTTCAGTTGCTCTTCACTGAAATTATTGGCATCGGCTACAACCTGAATATTATTTATAGTAGAGCCGTCGTTAACGGCAATAAAGTTCACGTACTTATTTCCGCGCTTGGTGCGCACCCAGCCTTTCAGCAGAACATCTTTGCCCGCTTCGGCGCCTGTCAGCAGGTCTTTTACTTTTGTGCGTTGCATGTAACGTTGCGTTTATGTAATTTAAATGTAGCCTGATATAAAGGTATAAAGAATGATCGGATTTTGAGCAGCACGATAAATTTAGCTAGGCTTATAGTGCTGCACTTTATACCTGGTACTCGTTATACTTTTAAGAGTGCAAAGGTAAGGCAGAAAGTATAAAAAGCGATAAACCGGTTGATGCTCTGAGCTATACTTGGTAAAAAATCCGCTAAACAAACGAATTTTCAACCTTTTGTTGATAATGCGAGTAAAATTATTCTAAATTTGAAATACGGGCAACCGTTACAGAAACCAACTCTAAACCATGCAGCGTCTCGACTTAAGACAACTTTTACAGCAGAAGCTATCGCCGCAGCAGATACAATTTATCAAGCTGCTGCAGATACCTACGGCTGAGCTGGAGATGCGCATTAAAGAAGAACTGGAAGTAAACCCTGCCCTGGAAGAAGGCAACGACGAGCCTGCCGAAGACCTCTATAGCGAGTCTGAAAGCGACGATTACGGTGATACCGACGATGATTACGGCAAAGACGATATCGACCTGAACGATTACCTGCACGACGATGAAATAAGCGGTTACAAAATGCAGGGCGACCGTGGCGGCGAAGATGAAGACGACCGTGAAATGCCAATTGCCGTGGCATCTACGCTAACCGATCAGTTACTGGACCAGCTTGGCTTTTTAGACCTTGATGATAAGCAGCACACGATTGGCATGCAGCTGATCGGGAGTATAGATAACGATGGTTACATACGCCGCGAGCTGAGCTCTATCGCCAATGACCTGGCTTTTTCGCAGAACATAGATGCCAGCGAAGAAGAGATCGAAGAAGTGCTGCACATGATCCAGACCTTCGACCCAGCCGGTATTGCTGCCCGCGACCTGCCGGAGTGTTTGCTGCTGCAACTGCATCGCCGCGACCAGGACGAAACAACTATACTTGCCGAACGCATTTTAGAAGATGCCTTTGATGAGTTTACCAAAAAGCATTACCAAAAGATACAGAGCAAATTTGGTGTATCAGAAGATGCACTGAAGAAAGCTGTAGATATAATTACCAAGCTGAACCCGAAACCAGGTGGCGCCGGCGCTGGCATGACGCGTATCCAGTATATCATCCCGGATTTTATACTTACCAACAACAACGGCCAGCTGGAGCTTTCGCTTAACTCGCGGAATGCCCCAGACCTGCGTATCAGCCGTTCTTATGCTGATATGTTCGATGCCTATGAGAAATCAGACAAAAAGGATAAGAAGCTGAAGGAGACAGTGGCTTTTGTGAAGCAGAAACTGGATGCAGCCAAGTGGTTTATAGATGCCATCCGCCAGCGCCAGAACACCTTGCTGCGCACCATGGAGTCTATCATAAAGTACCAGCACGATTTCTTTCTGGAAGGAGATGAGAGCTTGTTGAGGCCCATGATCCTGAAAGACATTGCCGAAGATATTGGCATGGACATAAGTACCGTTAGCCGTGTAGCCAACAGCAAAGCCGTACAGACCGAGTTTGGTATTTACCCGCTCAAGTATTTCTTCTCAGAAGGTATAGCCACCGACTCCGGCGAAGACGCCAGCAGCCGCGAAGTAAAGCACATCCTGAAAGAGATTATTGAGGGCGAAAGCAAGCGCAAGCCACTCTCTGACGAGAAGATAGAGCAGATACTGAACGAGAAAGGCTACAACATTGCCCGCCGTACTGTTGCCAAATACCGTGAGCAACTGAATATACCTGTGGCCCGCCTCCGCAAAGAACTATAACTTTAGAAGTATGAATGCTGAATTATAAATTATGATTTACAGCAAAGTATAAATGTGTAAGTATAGTAGCAAGTATAAATTTCAAGATCAATTCGACATTCATAATTCATAATTAAATACCGTGAACCGTTCTCTTGCCAGGTTTTTGTCGGTAGTGCTACACCCGCTGCTGCTGCCAACTTACCTGTTTGCTTTTATACTTTACTACCTGCCTGCGCCTGCACTTTCGCTGCCCATGCAAAGCCGCTGGATTGTGCTGGGCATGATCTTTTTTACCACGTTTATAATTCCCGGTTTAGGTGCCTATGCTATGGTGCGTGCCGGCCAACTAGACTCTATGGAGATGGAGCGCCGGGAACAGCGCCGCCTGCCGTTGCTATTTACGGGTTTGTGTTATGGCATCACCACCTACCTGTTGTACCGCGAACCTGCTTTCGATGAGATTTTCTATTTTATCATGGTGATCATTACGGCCTCGGTATTGCTAACCTATAGTATCTCCCTGTTCTGGAAAGTGAGTGCACATAGTGTAGGTGTTGGTGGAGCTTTAGGCTTGCTGGTACTGCTAAGCAAATTAATTCCTGATGTACCAATGCTGCTACCCTTATCTGCAAGTATTGTTTTAACAGGCGCAGTACTATCAGCCCGTCTAGCGCTACACGCACATACACCTTACGAAGTGTACACCGGTTTCGGAAGCGGCTTTCTGCTGGCACTAATGGCTGGTATGTTTGCGCTGTAGCAGGCTGTACCTGCTTTGCACTTACCCTCATATACATTACCTTTGGCTAAGAACAAAATAAACCTACTGAACCTATGACTTACGAATGTTTACTATATGAAGTGCAGAACGGCGTGGCAACTATAACGCTTAACCGACCTGATGTTTTTAATGCCTTTAACGATCAGCAAAGCTATGATCTGCAGGATGCCCTGAAGCAGGTAACCCGCGACGATAATGTGCGTGTGGTAGTGCTGACTGGTGCCGGAAAAGCCTTCTGCTCAGGACAAGACCTGAAAGCAATTGCCAATACCGATAAGCGAGATCTGTCGGAGTCGTTGGAGAAGCGTTACAACCCGATCATACGTGCGATGCGCAATTTGCCTAAGCCGATCATCTGTAAACTGAATGGCGTTGCTGCCGGTGCCGGATGCTCTCTAGCGTTGGCCTGTGATATGGTAGTGGCCTCTACAGCTGCAAGTATGATAGAGGTATTTGTAAATGTAGGCCTGGTGCTGGATTCAGGTTCTTCGTTTTTCCTGCCGCGCGTAGTGGGTTCGCTTAAAGCTTTTGAGCTGAGCACATTGGGTTCGAAGGTATCTGCTGAAGAAGCATTACAGTTAGGTATGGTAAACCAGGTGGTGGCGCCTGAAGAATTAGATGGGGCTGTTGCTGCGTTGGCTGCCCGCTATGCTGTAGCGCCAACAAAAGCCATTGGTCTGATGAAGAAGATGCTGAACAAGTCTTTCAATTCCTCTTTAGATGAGATGCTGGATTACGAAGCTTATTGTCAGAAGATTGCAGGTAACTCTGCCGATTATAAAGAGGGCGTAACAGCCTTTAATGAAAAGCGCAAGCCAGAGTTTAAAGGAGCTTAAGTATAAAATCTATAAAAGCTGATATATTGAAGCCAGAGCATTGCTCTGGCTTTTTTTATACTTGCTATTCAGGTCATCTGTACTTATTACCCGTACCTATAGGTGAGTAAAGGTAATCTCTATACTTCCTGATTCTGGTTGAATTGAGCCTTGTTTCTCTATAATTGAAATGTGTAATTCTATGGGTAAGAAAGCAATATGTTTTTTGATGGTTCTGATGGCAACTATAGTTTCAGTGCCTTTGTGCGTACTGGCCCAGGATTGTGCAGGCTATTATCTGTTTGTGAACAAAGCAGAATATGAACTGATACACTATGATAAAAAGGATAAATTAACTGGCAGGGTATATCATAAAATCACGTCCGTAAACAGCAGCCCGACCAAAACAGAAGCTACCATACATAGCAAGCGGCACGGCGAAGAAGGCAATCTTACTACAGAAGGAGATTATACTGTTTACTGTCAGGAGGGGAGTGTTTTCATAGACATTGGTATAATGGTAAATCCTGATTTGTTGGAGGCTCACCAGAACGCAGATATAAAAATACAGGGCGACCAGCTAGAATATCCTTCAACATTAGCAGTAGGGCAAACCCTTAAAGATGGTTCATCTACGATTGATGTGCTGGATAAGAAAAACGGACAAATATTATCTTCCATAGTGGTAACTATAACTGGCCGCACAGTTAGTGAGAAGGAAAGTATAAACGTACCTGCAGGAGCCTATAATGCTTACAAGATCAAACAGGATATGGAAATCCGCACCAGAACAGATATGAACAAGCAAGTTACCCGCCTCCAGATAGTTGAATATTTTGCACCTGGCATAGGGATGGTGCGCTCCGAATCTTACAAAAACGGGAAGCTAATTGCTTATAGTGTATTAAGTAAAGCAAACAAGTAACAACTGAAAGTGTAAACCATAAAAAAGCCTGCTACATACTATAGCAGGCTTTTTATACTTAATAAATAGCTTTAGCGCAATTCTATTCTTCTGGAGCGGTTGTTAATAGTTAACTCAGCAATTTTATCGCAAGGCTCACCCCCGATCGGATCATAATCAAGCACCATCGTATGCCCATTTTCGGTTGTGGTGCGTACAAGGCCCGCCACAAAATTTCGCACACAGGTCTGTGCCATCACAAGTTTAAGTGGCTGCTCAATTTCAGTATTAAATTTTATACCTCTTCTGTTCAGGCCAGTTGATCTGCCTGTTATCTGGTAAATATCGTCCGTTAATAAACGAGTATCAGTTCCAGCAATTCGCTCTACAACACGTACAGCGCTCCATTCCAGGTTGCCTTTTGGAGTCACAATTCTTGCATCACGTACTACTACATTCATTTCATTAGCATTAACATAGGTCTTGGTTTTAGTGCCCGTAAAATGCATGTCGTTTACATAGTAGTCTTGCAAGGTTATAGTTACGCTGGAGCCTGCTGTGTGGCGCTGGCCTTCGAAAACAGCTACAATTTTACCTCGTCTGCTCCTGCCGTCGCGGCAAACACAATTGGTAGTTCCAAAATCAATGGTAAGCGTCCGGGTTTCTGCATTAAAGGTGCGGGTGGCGCAGGCAGGAAAGGCTTCTGAAGTGGCTGCAACACGACCATTTAAAAGAGCCTCTTCATTACCGGCTTCTTCTACAAAGTCCCCCATTGTATTAAATTCCATTTCAGCCAGTGTTTCGGATTCCACAGTTTCCGTATCTACTGTTTCAATCTCATCTTCAGTTTTCTGGCAGGCAGTAAAAGACAATAAGGCAGCCGTAGCTACTAGTGGTAAGATTTTCACAAGTTGTTTTTTCATAATCATTTCAGATGGAGAGTGTATGCCAGTTAGAGCAATGCAACCTGCAATAGTTTAACGCTATATAGAAAAAATATTGCTTAGGCTCTAAAATGAGTAGCCAACTGAGAATTTTAACTGGCCAAGCGGTGTGGCAGCAATGTAAGAACTTTCATCGCTTGCTAGTTCATGCCCGATAATATGCTCTGGTAATAACTCATCGGCACTGGTAGCTCTTGCATACTTTACACGACCACCTAAAGATCCGGCAAGCTCTAACGTAAAGTGCTGACCTAACAGGAATTGCCCTCCCAGCTGGTAGCTCAGGTCTAAGGAATTTTGGTATAAACGACCAACAAAACGGTAGTCTGGTGATGATGGATCCTGTTCAGGTAGCTCAAAAACGTTTTCCTCAAAAACCATAAAACGGTAGCCAAAAACCGGTCCCCAGAACAAGCCAAAAGGAGCAGTTCGTTTTTTTGTGTTATAGTAGCGCTGGCTCATATGTATGGCAACTCCCATTACATTTTTTGCTTCATAATCTTCCCAATCATCGGTTTCGCCTTTCAGGTAGCTTTTATAGATGTACCCGATGCCATACTCGTTTGCCACACGTTCGGTGCGAAGCTTTTCAAACGAAAAGTATATTTCACCAATCTGTAGCGGGTGCACTTTTATAATGCGATCATGTGCTGTATCTATTTCACTTATTTCCGGAGTGTCTATGTCCTGTTCCTCGTCCTGCGCCTGAGCAACGCCGGCAGTAAGCATAAATATTACAAATAAGCAGGTTTTAATGCGAGTTGAGAGTTCTTTTTTCATACACTGAGTAAGAAGTATAAATAATATCGTTAACAGAAAAATAATTTCCCAGCCATTACAAAAAGTATAATCTGGTGCTGGCCGGAATTGGCTAAGCTGCTATTGTAACGGGAGTTAACATAAACCAGTTTATACATATCTACAATATAACTCCGTGATAATTAGGGCGTATAAAAAATGTTACTAATTATATTTAGTTACTTAACCTACTATAAAACTATGAAAAAAATTGCATCAACAGGTTTAATCGCTTGTGCTTTATTATTTAGCTTAAGCTGTAACCAGAAACAGGAACCAGTAGAAGAGGCCCAGGAAGCAAATGAAGAGGTTGCCGAAGGCACTGAAATGGAAGATGAAATGACAGACATGTCCGACTTTATGACCAAAGCAGCAAGCGGTGGTATGATGGAGGTGGAACTGGGTAAAATGGCTCAGGAGAAAGGGCAGCACAAAGACGTAAAAAGCTTTGGGCAAATGATGGTAACCGACCATACCAAAGCTAATACTGAATTAAAAGCACTGGCTGGTACCAAAAACATTACACTGCCAGATAGCATGAGCAAAGACCACATGGATCATGTAAGTGAACTTCGCCAGAAAACAGGCGCTGAGTTTGACAAAGCTTATATGGACATGATGGTATCTGACCATGAAGAAGATGTGCAGTTGTTTGAGGATGCAGCACAAAACCTGCAGGATCCGGAAGCGAAATCTTTTGCAAGTAAAACTGTACCTGTGCTGCGTAAGCACCTCGACCGTGCGAAACAGGTAAAAGACATGGTTGATAAACAGCAAAGCAACCAATAACCCCGGCTAAGACCTACTTAGTAAAACATATGAAAGCATCTGTAAGTACCTATACTTTACAGATGCTTTTTGTTTTTAACCAAACGACTATGAAACGATATTTACCTTTATGCCTGATGTTTGCTATGGTGTTGTGCCTGCACACAGGTTGCAATTCTAACGATAGCATTAGGGCAGCCGCTGACCAGAGTGTAACTCAGTTTGAACAGGCCGGGCAGAAAAATATGGAGAACGATGCCCTGTTTGTAGCAGAAGCTGCCAGCGCTAATATGTTGCAACTACAGCTGAGCCAGGAAGCAATTGCACGAGGTGTTAGCCCTGAAGTAAAAACGATGTCTCAGGAAATGGAGGAGGCCCATGAACAAATGCTGACCGAGCTGCAGGACCTTGGAAGTAAGGCTAATTTTGTGCTGCCACAAACCTTGGGTAATGCACACAAAGATGTACTTGAAGAAGTTACCGCTAAAGAAGGAATAGCTTTTGACCTGGCCTATATCAGGGAGATAAGGCACCTGCACGACAAGCTCCTGGAACGTTACGAAGATATGGCGGAAAGTGGTGTATCGATGGACGTAAAACAATACGCATCGCGGCAGTTACCACTTATCAGGCAGCACCTGCAGGAGGCCGAAGCCCTTGAAAAGAAGATACAATAAACAGCAAAGCCGCAACTATAAAGTATAGCTGCGGCTTTGTTTTATACTTTTAGTTATACTTTATTCCTGCCCGTCTTCGCGGTAGTGGCTGGTTGCCAGTTCCTCTTTCAGGAAGCGGGAAGTATAGCCTTTCTTTACTTTGGCTACTTCTTCCGGTGTACCGGCAGCAACTATAGTTCCGCCACCTTCGCCACCTTCCGGACCAATATCAATGATATGATCCGCAATTTTAATCAGGTCGAGGTTGTGCTCTATAATAAGTACCGTGTTGCCTTTGTTGGTCAGCTTATGCAGTACTTCTGATAAGTGCTCGATGTCCTGGAAGTGTAGTCCGGTTGTCGGTTCATCCAGGATATAAAGTGTCTGTCCGGTATCTTTTTTCGATAACTCAGTTGCCAGCTTTACACGTTGCGCCTCACCGCCTGATAGTGTGGTAGCCTGTTGACCAAGTGTAATGTAGCCTAAACCAACTTCATTCAACGTCTGAATTTTACGCAGGATACGCGGCTGGCTCTCGAAGAAATCCACGGCCTGCTCTACGGTCATGTCCAGTACGTCGGTTATACTTTTGCCTTTAAAGCGTACTTCTAGGGTCTCGCGGTTATAGCGCTTTCCTTTACACACTTCGCATGGCACATACACATCCGGGAGGAAATTCATTTCTATGGTTCGCATACCTGCACCTTCACAAGCTTCGCAACGGCCACCCTTTACGTTAAACGAGAATCGACCCGGCGAATAACCCCTGATCTTAGCTTCCGGCAGCTGTGCAAATAAACTTCTGATGTCAGTAAACACGCCGGTATAAGTAGCAGGGTTAGAGCGTGGCGTACGGCCAATCGGCGACTGATCCACTTCAATTACCTTATCTATCTTATCCAGCCCTTCTATCTTTTTATAAGGTAACGGCTCGCGCTTAGCCCTGAAAAAGTGGGTATTGAGTATAGGATAAAGCGTGTCGTGTATCAAAGATGATTTACCTGAACCCGATACGCCCGTTACGCAGATCATTTTACCTAGTGGCAACTCCAGTGTTACGTTTTTCAGGTTATGGCCGGTAGCTCCTATCAGCTTTAATGTTTCGCCGTTGCCTGGCCGCTTGGTGCGTGGCACGGCGATGCCGCGTCGGTTACTCAGGAAGTCAGCGGTTGTCGTGCCGGCGTTCATCATTTCTTCCGGAGTGCCAGCTGTTACCACCTGCCCACCGTGTATACCTGCGCCGGGGCCAATATCCACCACGTAATCTGCCTGCAGGATCATATCTTTGTCGTGCTCTACAACTATAATAGAGTTACCCAGGTCACGCAGGTCTTTCAGGGCATTTATCAGGCGTTCGTTGTCGCGCTGGTGCAGGCCTATACTTGGCTCATCCATAATGTATAAAACACCCACCAACTGCGTACCAATCTGCGTTGCCAAACGGATTCGCTGACTTTCGCCACCAGATAATGTTTTAACAGGGCGATGCAGGCTCAGGTAATCCAGGCCTACATCCAGCAAAAAGCCGATACGCTTGCGGATTTCTTTCAGTAGTTCGCGGGCAATTACGTTCTGGCGCTCGCTCAGGCGTTCTTCAAGCCCCTCGAACCAGGCAGCCAGTTTGTTTATATCTAATACCGAAAGCTCACCAATATTCTTGTTATCGATCTTGAAGTGTAGCGATTCTTTCTTTAGTCGGTGGCCGTTACACTCCGGGCAAGTATTGGTCTGGGTAAAATCTTCTACCCACGAGCGTATACTTTCCGAATCAGACTCCATTTGCCCTTTCAGGAAGTTGATGATTCCTTCGAACTCCACTACATAGTTACCTTTCTTGGTATTCACTTCCAAGTCTTCTTCCAAACCATAAAGCAATACCTTCATTACATCCTCAGGCAAATCCTTCAGCGGTGTAGATACCGACACTTTAAAGTGCTTGAACAATGCTTCTATCTGCTTAAAAATCCAGATGTCGCGGTACTCGCCAAGTGGGGCAATGCCACCACGGCGTATACTTAAGCTTTTGTCAGGTATAACTGATTCTTCTGTAATTTCCTGTATCTCTCCTAAGCCATTACAAACCGGGCAGGCACCATAAGGGGAGTTAAACGAGAAGGAGTTCGGAGCCGGATCGTCGTAGGCAATGCCAGTGGCCGGGTCCATGAGGTGGCGCGAGAAGAAGTGCGTTTTGTCGGCATCTGCATCAAGTATAAGCACCGTACCTTTGCCATGCGTCAGCGCATTTTGTATAGAGCTCGACAAACGGAAACGATCTTCTTCCTTTACTACGATCTTATCGATTACGATCTCGATATCGTGAATTTTATAGCGGTCTACCTGCATCTTCGGCGCTATCTCCAGCATCTCACCATCTACGCGAGCACGGATAAAGCCCATTTTGCGGATCTGCTGGAAAAGCTCGCGGTAATGACCCTTACGGCCTTTTACCACCGGTGCCAGCACAACTATACGCTTGCCATCAAAGTTTTCCAGAATATGATTTACGATCTGGTCGTCGCTCTGGCGCACCATTTTTTCGCCGGTTACATAACTAAAGGCCTCTGCGGTACGTGCCCATAACAGACGCATAAAGTCGTAGATCTCTGTGATAGTACCAACAGTAGAGCGCGGGTTGCGGCTGGTAGTTTTTTGTTCAATGGAAATTACCGGCGATAAACCCTCGATCTTGTCTACATCAGGGCGCTCCAGGCCACCCATAAACGAGCGGGCGTAGGCCGAGAAAGTTTCCATGTAGCGGCGCTGCCCTTCGGCATAAATAGTATCGAAGGCTAACGACGATTTGCCCGAACCACTGATGCCTGTGAAGACCACTAGTTTGTAGCGCGGCAGGGTTATAGAAATGTTTTTGAGATTGTGTTCGCGGGCGCCATATACTTCAATTTGCTGCGTTTCGCCGTTATGCGAGAAGGCTGCTGAAGCTACGCCGGTATCTGTAGTTTGCTTTTGTTCTAAAGCCATTCAGGATGCGTTGATTTTAAATAGCAAAGGTATAAAATTGCCAGCGCTTTACGACAGTAAAACTCCAACCCTTCTTAACAGAAAAGAAGGGCAATTGGTTTAGCATTTGCTAAGTTTCCTGCTTTATACTTCAGTCCACGTTGCCGTAGCGGGAGGCTTCTTTTTCGTGGATGGCGGCGTGGTGGTGACTGGTCTCTGTAAAATCTTCGCGCTGCCTTTTTATCAGTTTCTGTTTCTGAAAGTACCTGTAGAAACTATAGGCAGATAATATTACTCCGACAAACATAAGCGCAACCCCGGCAGTTTCCATATAAACGTTACCGGAGAACTTAACAGCCGCAATACCACCGGCAATAATAGTGATAGCCGTGCGAAGATAAGCCATTAATGTTCGTTCATTAGCAAAAATAGTACGCTGAACAGCCATCTGGTTCCGAACCTCAGTGTTCTTTTTCTCTTGGATCTTCAGCTTTTTCTTTAGCTTTTTGATCGTTTCTTTATCCGGATCGGGTAGCATCATGGCTTGGCAGGTATAATTTAATAACTATAAGCTAAACTATAGGATTAGGTGTGTTGGTATCTGGCTCTGCTTTTTCCTGGGCGGCTACTTCGGCATGTACCGGGCTGGTTGGTGCATACACCCGTGTATGGTGCTGTATTCTTTCCTGCTTTTTACAATACCTGCGATACCCCACAAAGCCAATAACTAAGCCTATAGGTATAAACATTGCTCCAAATCCTTTGTACAACGGGTCTTCAAAAAACTTTATGAAAGATAAACCAGCCAGCACCAGTGCCATGGCTGTACGGCTATAGGCAAGTAGCGTACGTTCGTTGGCGAGTTTAGTGCGCTCCATGGCTAGCTGGTCCCGTACTTCCACGTTCTGCTTTTCCTGTACTTTCAGGTCTTTTTTCAGCTTCTTACGCTCTCTGCGGCTTAGTATACTTCTCCAGTTCATACTGAAAGTATACGACAGCAACTATACAGGGGATAATAGCTATTGTTGCAGACTGCAAACAAACAAAAAGCCCGCTGTGTTGGCAGCGGGCTCTTGATAAATATAAAGTATAGTTGTTTCTCTCTTAGAAGTTTGGAGAAAGCAGGTATTTGTTGTAGAAGTCGTCGATCACTTTCACAGCTTCCGATGGATCGTCTACAATGTGTACCAGGTCAAGGTCTTCAGCGCTGATATTGCTTTCAACATGCAGCATCACATCTTCTACCCATTTCATTAAGCCTTCCCAGTAAGAGCGGCCAACCAACACAATAGGGAAAGCCCCGATTTTCTTTGTCTGGATAAGCGTGATCGCTTCAAATAGCTCATCTAGTGTACCAAAGCCACCAGGCATCACTATAAAACCCTGCGCATACTTCACAAACATTACTTTGCGAACAAAGAAGTAATCGAAGTTGATGATCTTATCAGAGTCTATGTAGATGTTATTGAACTGCTCAAATGGCAACTGAATGTTCAGACCTACCGATTTACCACCCTCAGAGTGAGCACCTTTGTTACCAGCCTCCATAATGCCCGGGCCACCACCAGTAATTACGCCATAACCATGGCGTACCAGTTTGGCAGCAATTTCTTCGGCCATTATATAGTATTTGTTGTCTGGCTTGGTACGTGCCGACCCGAAAATAGAAACGCATGGTCCGATCTTGGCCAGTTTCTCGAAACCATCCACGAACTCAGCCATTACTTTAAATATCTGCCACGAGTCTGCAATTTTAATCTCGTTCCAGTCTTTGTCTACAAACGCTTTACGGATACGGATATCTTCTTCAGAAGCAGGTGGGGCCAATACCTCGCCTGACTCACGCAGGTCGGTAATGGATTTTGCTTTGTTATCGTTTACATCGGGCTTTAAAATGGTTTGCCCGCTACCAGTGTTTAGCGACTCGTCGTGTAACTTCGTCTTGCTTGTCTTTCTAAGCTTTGTCATAGTAATTAAATCATCTACATCTGCAGGGCAACTTTACCCTGTGGCGCTTTTATAACCTGCGCCTTTCAACATCAAAAATATTTAAACCGCCAAAATACAGGCAGTGAGGTGAACACTGCAAAATGGCGGCGTGTAAATTACTTTATTTAGAGCGGATTGCAATAACCGGATCAAGATTAGATGCCAGTACAGCCGGAATTATACCTGAGAGCATACCAATCACGGCGGATACGCCAAGGCCAAGTATAATGTTGCCAACAGATAAACTAATCTTCATCATGTCCTGAGGAATTATAGTAATAAGGAACACCAGGAATATACCAATGGCACCACCTAACACACTGAGGAACACTGCCTCGAACAGAAACTGGAAAAGGATAAAATAGTTTTTAGCGCCCAGAGATTTTTGTATCCCGATAATGTTGGTCCGCTCTTTTACTGACACAAACATGATGTTGGCTATACCAAACCCGCCAACCAGAATAGCAAAGCCGCCAATTACCCAACCTGCAAGGCCAATCACATCAAAAAAACCTGTTACAGCCTGTGTAGCCATCTCAGGGCGGTTTATGGCGAAGCTGTCGTCATCCTGTGGGCGCAAGCCCCGAATGTTTCTCATCATGCCCCGTGCTTCGTATTCCAGTTCCTGCAGGCCTTCGTCGTCTTCGCGCCCTTTTAAAGCTATAGTTGTTCCTACTCCATCCGGGCCGGTATCATACATCTTACTGAATGCCCCAAACGGAATAATGCCCATCTGGTCAAAATTAGGCATCCCAAACATGTTCTCACCCTGTTTTTCAACAACTCCAATTATTCTGAAACGCTGGCCACCCACCTTTAGCTCCTGGCCAATTGCCCCTCCGTATGGGAAAAGCGCTTCAGCAATCTCTTTACCTATTACAACTACATTGCGCGATGCATCCACCTCCTGTGGTACAAAGTAGCGGCCTTCTTCAATCGGAATCTCGCTAACCTTGCTGTACTCATAGGTCACGCCCATCAGTATTCCATCAGAGAAGCTATTGCTACGGTACTTGTAGGTGCTGCCGCCTTTATCTGCAAAAATAGCGACCCCGGCATCGTTTACCATGTTACGGTCCATTTGCTTGAACTCGCGCATGGTTGGCTCTGGTCGCTGAAAATATTTCCACCAGGGATAGCTGCCTCCAAAGCTCCAGGGCCACTTCTGCACATACAACACTTTATCGCCGATAAAACTCATGCTGTCGCGCACGTTTCGCTCCAGAGAGTCTACCAGCGTAAAAACTGATATAATTGCGAAAATACCTATGGTTACACCCAGCAACGATAGCAACGTGCGCAGCATATTAGAGCGTAAAGCCTGCCATGCAAAACGAAAGCTTTCTACTATCAGGCGCAGGTATATCATTTAGTTTTTATATCAGTTGAAGTAATTTTTTTAAAAGTAAGAATAATTCGGTCAAACTAAGTAAATTTGCGGCTCGTTTTTTTGTTTATTGCCGGGTTAATTTTCCGAACTCCTGAAGGTCGCAATACTGTTACAGTAACAAAGCCTTTTTACCATTTGGAATCCAAATACCGTAATATTTGATCTATGAAATTATCTGAATTTAAGTTCGATCTGCCGGAAGAACTCCTGGCTACACACCCAACTGAAAACCGCGACGAATCGCGCATGATGGTGTTGCACCGCGACACAGGCAAGATTGAGCACCGCATCTTTAAGGATATCCTGGAGTATTTCGATGACGGCGACGTAATGGTAGTAAATGATACCAAAGTGTTTCCGGCCCGCCTTTATGGTAACAAAGAGAAAACTGGTGCCAAGATAGAAGTTTTCCTCCTTCGTGAGCTGAACAAGGATATTCACCTGTGGGACGTGCTGGTTGATCCGGCCCGAAAGATCCGTGTGGGTAACAAGTTATACTTTGGTGAAAGCGACCTGGTAGCCGAAGTTATCGACAACACTACTTCCCGTGGCCGTACCATTAAGTTCTTGTTTGATGGTACTGACGAAGAATTTTACAAAACTATAAACGACTTAGGTGAAACGCCGCTGCCGCGCTACATTAAGCGCGAAGCTGAGCCGGAAGATCGTGAGCGTTACCAGACAGTGTATGCCAAAAACGTAGGTGCTGTAGCTGCGCCAACTGCCGGCCTGCACTTTACAAGAGAAGTACTGAAGCGCCTTGAGATTAAAGGTGTGGATGTTGCTCCGCTTACATTGCACGTTGGTTTAGGTACATTCCGCCCTGTAGATGTGGAAGACCTGACCAAGCACAAAATGGATTCTGAGAACTTTATGGTACCTCAGGAAACAGCTGAGATGGTAAACAAGGCATTGGATAACAAGAAGAGAGTTTGTGCTATTGGTACAACAACGATGCGTGCATTGGAATCTTCTGTATCTGCGAACAACCGCCTGAAGCCAAACGAAGGCTGGACTGACCGTTTCATTTTCCCTCCATACGATTTCAAGATTGCGAATGCACTGGTAACTAACTTCCATATGCCGGAATCTACGCTGCTGATGATGACAGCTGCTTTTGGTGGATATGACCTGGTAATGAAAGCGTACGAGGAAGCTGTAAAAGAGAAATATCGTTTCTTTAGCTACGGCGACGTAATGCTGATCCTGTAAGTATAAAGTATAAACTACTTGTTAAATTATAGAAGCCCCAGCCATACAGGTTGGGGCTTTTGTTATTAATTGCTGATTGTTAAATTGTTGAATGGTTAAATTGTTGGATCAGGATTATAAGATTAGCAGGATTTCTGAATGAATTCTCAAAATCTCTAACTTTATAACTCATATACTTTCAAACTCTTTAACTCCCAAACTACAAGACTATGGCCGGACCTAACCCAGATACTACCTTTCCACTACCGCACCACCACAGACTGGTTTTTCTTAAAAACATCATTCAAAGCCCTAACATTATAGTTGGTGATTATACTTACTATGATGACCTGGAAGATCCGCACAATTTTGAGAAGAATGTGTTGTACCATTTCGATTTTATAGGTGACAAACTGGTTATCGGAAAATTCTGTGCTATTGGTTCGGGCGCAACGTTTATTATGAACGGTGGCAATCACGAGACAAAACCGGTTTCTACCTATCCTTTTGCTATTTTCGGGAATGATTGGGAGAAAATTACAGAAGGTGTGGACCTGAAGGATAAATACCCATCAAAAGGAGACACCAGGATTGGCAATGATGTATGGGTAGGGTATAAAGCTGTAATAATGCCGGGTGTGAAGATAGGAGATGGGGCAGTAATAGCAACTAAAGCTGTTGTAACCAAAGATGTACCACCTTACAGCATTGTAGCAGGCAATCCCGCAGAGGTTGTAAAAATGCGTTTCCCGGAAGATACTGTAGCAAAACTGCAGCGAATAGCCTGGTGGAACTGGGATGCAGAAAAGATAACCCGAAACCTGCACCTTATAAACTCTGATGATGTGGATGCGCTTTCCGCATGCCAATAATAACCTGCCTGCAACAAAACTTTCTAATTCTAACTTCTCTAACTCGTCCTTCCCAAACTCTTTATCTCCCAAACTATAAATCTTTCTAACTTTGCTGTATGGCGCAACAATTACCTGAATACGCAATTATAGTTGCCGGCGGCTCCGGAAGCCGGATGCAGCAAGATTTACCTAAGCAGTTTATACCTGTGGCTGGTAAACCGATCCTGATGCATACGATTGAGCAGTTCTACAACTATAACCCGCAGGTAAGGCTGATCGTGGTGCTGCCGAAAGAACAGTTGACTACATGGAAAGAGCTGTGCCAGAAGTATAATTTCAAGCATTTTCATATGACGGTGCCAGGCGGTACTACGCGTTTTGGTTCTGTAAAGAATGGGTTAGGTGCCGTAATGGGAGATGGGTTAGTAGCCGTGCATGACGGTGTTCGCCCTTTTGTAGATACTGCAACTATAAAAGCCGCTTTTGAGATGGCAGCTGTTAAAGGAAGCGCCGTAGTAGCTGTCTCTCCCAAAGATTCGATTCGTGAATTAACAGCCGAAGGTAGTATAGCTGTACCACGTGCCAACTATAAACTGGTACAAACGCCACAGGTATTTCAGGCTTCCATTCTTAAAAAAGCTTACGAGCAACCTGAACAGGATTACTTTACCGATGATGCGTCGGTAGTAGAAAGTATAGGAGAGAAGATAACCTTAGTAGAGGGTAATTACAGGAACATAAAAATCACAACACCTGAAGACCTTATACTTGCCGAAGCGTTTGCAAAGGAGCAACTATAGTATTACTGGCCTGCCTGCTTCAAGGAATGCCTGATTCTCCAGTACAGTTTCTCTGGATATGACCTCAAGTATAGGTTCCGGTTTAGATAAGTTAAGCAGATAACCCTCCATCGGGATGAGGTTATGGAGGTCGTGGGTGATGCACAGTACAGTTTTGCTGCTTTCCTGTACCCAACTTTGCAATAGCTGAAATACCTTGTTTTTATAGTACACATCCAGCTGCTGGGTAGGCTCATCCAGCAGGTTTATACCTGCATCCTGCAATATTAGCTGCGCCAGCCAGACCAGTTGCTGCTCACCTCCTGATAAAGTTGTGAAATCGTGATCCTGAAGGTGTGTTAATTGCAGTTGTGCCAGTACGTTTGCAGCTATGTCGTAATCCTGGGAGCTATAATGCTCAAAGAACCGCTTCTTCCGGAACATACCCATCACAACTAAATCCAGTACTTTAATGGAGAAAGAAACGGTATTGCGTTGCGGCAGATAGGAGAGTACCCCTTTCTGGGTAGCGTGTGGTAACGTTTTCAGGTCGTGGCCCTGCACCAGTAGTTGGCCCTGGTAAGCTACCTTCTGCTGAAAAGTTTTAAAAAAAGTAGTTTTACCTGCGCCGTTATGACCAATAATGGCTACAAACGATGGGGCAGGTATAGAAAAAGAAAGGTTGCGGATCAGAGTACGTGACTCATAACCCGCAACCAAATTTTTTACTTCAATGATCAAGCTTTGCTTAATTATGAATTATAAATTATGAGTTATAAATTATAAGTGGCTGTGTAGGCCATTCATAGTTCCTAATTCTTAATTCGTAATTAATGTTAGTACTCGTCTTCGTTGAACATGAAGTCTTCCTTGGTAGGATAGTCAGGCCAGATCTCTTCGATGTTCTCGTAAGGCTGTCCGTCATCCTCAAGGGCCTGTAGGTTTTCAACTACCTCCATAGGTGCTCCTGAGCGGATAGAGTAATCAATTAACTCATCTTTAGTTGCAGGCCAGGGTGCGTCCTCCAGGTATGATGCTAATTCAAGTGTCCAGTACATAGTATGTGTTCTCCTTAACTAATTGTTGGCTATTTTCAAATTGGTTTGCAAAAGTATAAATAAATATAAAAACAAAAATTTATACTTTAAAAAATTGCTTTTTTATTTGTTTTTAACAACACAACGCAAAAGATAAGCAAATGTTCATATCAAAGCGTTAATTTTTTAGATATACGCATAAATCTATAACAAAAGCTGTACTACGGCCTTTTTGGCAGAGTGTTAAAATAAAAAAGCCTGCACGCGGCAGGCTTTTCAAGTATAAATCCGGAAGCAGGTTAAGCGTTGTTGCTATAGGCTCCCAGTTGCTCTTTAAATCCTTCTATCAGTTCCTGTTTGGTGTTGATCTTACGCTTAAAGTTACGGATCTTACCCTGCAGCATGCTTCTGAAAGTATCGTTGCTTGGCGAGTCGCTGAGTTTGTCCAAGTTTTGCTCCAGTACTTCCAGTTCGTTTCTGTCTGATTTTATAAAGTCCTTTAACGCATTGATCCGAGCATGTAAACCTTCCGTTTCGTTCAGCTTTTCGTTATTTGCCTGCTGGCGTTTACGGATGTAGTGCTCCAGGCTGCTGGTTTCAAATATTTTGTCGCAGGCTTTTATAAACTGCTCCCATACTATATCTGATACAGCCGGGCTTACCGGTCCTACTTTTTTCCACTCGGCCTGCAACTCTTTGGCTCGTCTTACAGCATCGTTCAGGTTGTGCTGCTGCAACAGGCCATTGGCTTCATCCACCAACTGCTTTTTCTTCTCGTAGTTGGTTTCATAAAACTGGTCGCGCGAAGCGTTCTTTTCATTGTTGATCTTAACCTTCAGGCGCTCAAAGAAATGGTTGTGTGCCCTACGGAAATCTGTCCAGAGCTTACTGGTAACTTTGCGCGGCAGGCTGCTGTCAATATCTTTCCACTGGTTTTGTAGTTGCTTCAGCTTAGCTGTTGTGTTTTCCCAGTCGTCAGAATTTTGTAACGCTATCGATTGCCTGATCAAGTCTCTATACTTATCATAAGCATAGTTCTGCATACGCTTCTTATCCTCAAAGAAATTCTTTTTACGCTCAAAAAAAGCCTCGATAGGTGCCTTAAAGCGTTCTTCTATTTCTTCGGTCAGTTCTTTATCTACAGGGCCGGTTTTAATCCAGGTAGAACGTAGTTCTTTCAGCTTGTCAGAAGCTTCTTTCCACTCAATGCTATCCTGTAATGCTTCAGCTTCCTGAATCAGGCCTATTTTAATAGCCAGGTTTTTCTCCCGATTTTGCTTTATAGTTTCGTTTATATCTTCCTCAGCTTTGCTCAGGATATGATACATAGCTTCGAAGTCGCCGAGGGCATCGTAATTACCTATCTGCTCCTTCATATGCAGCACTTTCATCAGGAAAGAGCCTTTATTTTCAGAAGACGCAATACGCTCCAGTAATGAATTCACTTTCTCTCGAAACATTTCAAAGCGTTTCGCAAAGTAAATAAGCGATTCATTTTCAGATTCTTTTACATCACCTACCTGTCGGGCAGAATAATTCATGAAGGGTTGTAACCACACCTGCTGGTCCTGAATAAAGCCGTATTTCTGGGCTTCTTTCAATAGATCGTTGTTTTCCATTTTGACTGGATCGGGTTATGCGTCAAAAAAATAGGGTAAGCGCAACTTTTAAAACTAACTTTAGCATACGCAGCTTTAACTTTGGCGTTTTATTGATGTAGCCATACTACACAAATACGCACAAAGTTTGCCGATAAAGCTTGTTGCAAAGCAAGTATAAGTATACTTAACCAAACAGTATTTTACAAGTTTAACGATTTCGTAGCAATATTCTGAAGGGTATATGCATGAAAATTTACGATATTTGTAATTAATTGATAAACTAAAAAGTTAGCAGAGCCCTGCTTTGCCACTTTCCCAAAGTATAACCTGACAGAACGATAGCATGAGCAACGAAACGATCATTTTCTCGATGGCTGGGGTAAGCAAAGTTTACCCTCCCCAGAAACAAGTACTAAAAAACATTTACCTGTCTTTTTTCTATGGCGCTAAAATTGGCGTACTGGGCCTTAACGGTTCTGGTAAGTCAAGCTTGCTGAAGATTATTGCAGGTGTAGATAAGCAGATACAAGGTGAAGTAGTCTGGAGCCCGGGATACTCAGTAGGTTACCTGGAGCAGGAGCCGCAGCTCGACCCTACCAAAACGGTGCGCCAGGTAGTGGAAGAAGGCGTAGCTGAAGTGGTGGCTTTGCTGAAGGAGTTCGACGAGATCAACATGAAGTTCGCCGAAGAGATGACCGACGATGAGATGAATAAACTCATCGAGCGTCAGGGCGTGGTGCAGGAGAAACTGGATCACCACAACGCCTGGGAGCTTGATAACCGCCTGGAGCGCGCCATGGATGCGTTGAGAACGCCACCGGAAGATGCCATTATTGGGAACCTGTCGGGTGGTGAGAAGCGCCGCGTTGCCCTTTGCCGCCTACTACTACAAGAGCCGGATGTATTGTTACTCGATGAGCCTACCAACCACCTGGATGCCGAATCTGTGGATTGGCTGGAGCAGCACCTGCAGCAGTATAAAGGAACTGTAATTGCCGTAACCCACGACCGTTACTTCCTGGACAACGTGGCAGGCTGGATTCTGGAACTGGACCGTGGCGAAGGTATTCCGTGGAAAGGTAACTATAGCAGCTGGCTGGAGCAGAAAGCTAGCCGTCTGGCTAAAGAAGAGAAGACAGAAAGCAAGCGCCAGAAAACATTACAGCGCGAGCTGGAGTGGGTACGTATGGCTCCGAAAGCCCGTCATGCCAAGTCTAAAGCCCGTATCAGCCAGTATGATAAGTTAGCCGGCGAAGATGCCAAGCAGAAAGAAGAAAAGCTGGAACTGTTTATACCGGACGGCCCACGTTTGGGTGCCCAGGTAGTGGAAGCACATCATGTAAGCAAAGCTTTTGGCGATAAGCTACTTTTCGAAGACCTTAGCTTTTCGCTTCCGCAAGGTGGTATAGTTGGTATCATTGGACCGAACGGTGCCGGTAAAACTACTTTGTTTAAGCTTATAACTGGCCAGGAAAAACCAGATGCAGGTGATTTTACAGTTGGTTCTACTGTGCAGATCTCTTACGTAGACCAGGAGCACGCGCAGCTGGACCCGAACAAATCTGTGTTTGAAGTAATATCAGGTGGAACTGAGCACATGATGATGGCCGGCCGTCAGGTTAACTCCCGTGCTTATGTAAGTAAGTTCAACTTCTCGGGTGGCGATCAGGAAAAGAAAGTAGACAAGTTATCGGGTGGTGAGCGTAACCGTGTGCACCTGGCTATGACGCTGAAAGAAGGTGGTAACTTGCTATTACTCGATGAGCCTACCAACGATCTGGACGTGAACGCGATCCGTGCGCTGGAAGATGCCCTGGAGAACTTTGCAGGTTGCGCCGTTATTATCTCTCACGATCGTTGGTTCCTGGACCGTATCTGTACACACATCTTGGCCTTTGAAGGTGATTCGCAGGTGTACTGGTTTGAGGGTAACTACAGCGAGTACGAAGAGAACAAGAAGAAGCGTATGGGTGATATTGAGCCGAAGCGAATCCGTTATAAAAAGCTGGTTTAATAAATATCTGATTTTATATATAAAAAGCCGCTGCAGTAGTTGCAGCGGCTTTTTGTTTATAGGTAGAAGTATAATTTAAATTACCTTTGAAAGGATAGAGAATTGGTAAGGATTATGCGTAAAAAACCTTCAATGAAATTGTACTAAAATAATTATATTTTGTTACTTTTTGTGTTCTTTTATCTTGTGTTAACAAATTGATAACAAGGCTCGTAGCCATTAATATACAGAAAGCCAAAGGGATAAATTAGTTGTTCAACAAATTAAGCTTATCCTAATTATGAAAAATGTTTACCACAATGATGATGAGTTAGCTTACTGGATTATTGCAGGATACTTCGCAGTTGTTGGAGTAGTTGCAATGCTGGTATCTTAAGTTAATTGTTCCGTATGGAAACATAGAAGCCGCACCTTTAGATGCGGCTTCTATGTTTTATAAGTATGTAAGTTCGGGTTATTTTACTCTTACAAATTTCAGTTCATCAAAGTGGAAGTCTGGATTGTTTGCATCCAGGCGCATCTGGCTTATAGTGCCGTCCTCACCAATTAAAAACCTTACCCGGGTTGGGGTTAGCAGCGCAAAATCGTTTTTCCAGTCCAGGTCGAAGATGTCGTGCTGCCAATGGTTAAGGGTACCGCTCAGAGCAGGTGCCGGAGCCAGCTGAAGATCCAGTTTCCCATCTTTTAAAGTAACAGTAGCGTTGCCATAAAGCTCACTGTAGTAAGTGCCGGTATAAGCCGTCAGGTCCATTGTAGCCTTTGTTTTACGCTTCTTCTCTTTCGGGGCTTTTGCCTGTGCTTCGGCTTGTTGTTTTTTAGCTTTTGCCATCATGTCCAACGAAACCTGGCTCCAGTCTTTGCCATTCTGCACACCAAAAAACTGGTCTAAGGTATAGTTTGCCAGCGGCGACATAATGCTGCTCATGCTGTTGGTTAGAATAACAATGCCCAGGTTCTCTTCCGGTACCAGTACGGTGCGGCTGTTCATGCCTTCGTGGCCACCACCATGGTATACTTGTTTGCGTCCTTCGTAATCGCTTACGAACCAACCTAAGCCGGCTGCAGTAAAGTGTGTGGACGGCATATACTCTTCAGCACCTTTTGATACAGGCATAGGGTTGTGTGCCTGCCACATATGGCGGCTGGCATTTTCGCTGAAGATCTTTTTCCCTTTGTAGGTGCCGCGGTTCAGGTGTAAACGCATCCATTGGGCCTGCTGCGTAACACTGGTAAATATACCAGCAGCTGGGTTCCAGTTATCCCAGGCAGTAAGTGTGGTGGCAACAGGCTTCTCATCTTTATCAAACCCATGTGGCGATGCTACATTCTGCACCCCTTTCAGATCGTTTACGGAAGTATAAGAGCGGTTCATGCCCAGCGGCTGGAAGAATGTTTCTTTAATGTAGTTCTCCCATGTTTTTCCAGACACCTTCTCGATCACTTCTCCGGCTGTAATAAACATCAGGTTAGAGTAACCATAACCATCCCGGAAACCATATTCAGGCTCCAAATACTGCATTCTCCGGATGATATCTTCGCGGCTATAAGTAGTGTTATACCAAAGCAAATCGCCGCTAAATGTTTTCAGGCCTACACGGTGGCTCAGCAGGTCTTCGATAGTCAGATTTTCGGTAACATAAGGAGAGTACATCTTTAAGTAAGGTAGGTACTTGTTTACCTTATCTGTCCATTTTATTTTACCGGCATCAACCAACGTAGCCAGTGCCGCCGAAGTATAAGCTTTAGAGTTAGAGGCAATTCCAAATAATGTATTTGCATCTACTTGTCCGCCTGTTTTGTTATTAAGTACACCGTAACCTTTTGCAAATATTACAGAGTCGTTTTTAACAATGGCAATGGCCATACCCGGCACATCCCAGTCTTTCAGGGCTTTCTGATAATAAGCATCGAGTTTGGTTATAGTTGCAGCCGTAGTCGCTTTCTGGGCAAATGCTGGTTGAAATAATAAGCACAGCATCAGGCATAGCAAAGTATAGCTGATGCGTGAAGTATAGATTTTGTTCATGAAGTTAGTGTTTTAAGGTGCGGCAATATAGGGATTTTTAGAGTTGCAGGAAAATGAGGGTTATGAGTAATATTTAAAGATAGCTATCCTTTCATAGCTATCTTTAATCCTGGGAGCTCTATCCACCTACCGTTTCATCTATAGCTATGGTGCCCTCACGGCCGGGAGGCCCCCTCTTTGGGCATCGCGCGGTTGCTTTCTTGCTATCCTCCTACGTCGGATTGCCCTTCAGGCACCGCAACAAATCAAAGGCGCTCAACCCAAAGACTGATATCTTTCTCATAGCAACCTCTATTCTATACTTTGAACTTGCTCGCTTCGAGATTGATCGTGATAATATTTTCGTAAGGACAGGTCAAGACCTGTCCGATCTTGGTCTGTAACTATAAACCTATAGCTTCAGCAATAGCAATAGCAGGATTGTCCCCTTGAGGGGACTACAGGGGTGTCGAATCAGCAACTATAAAACTATATCTCCAACTATAGTAGTAGCAAAAAGGCTCCCCGCCTTAGACAAGGAGGGGTTGGAGTGGTTGGATCACAGCAACTATAAACTACAAATTCCAAACATTAGCTGCTGCTCAAAAGACCTCCGAGCGTTTGCAAAACCTCGGAGTGTCTCAAGGATCAGCCGCTTTATAGCAAAGACGCTCGTAGGAGCTGCGCACGCTACGAGCGTCTGTTAAAACTTCTTCAATTTAATAAATGAGGATAGCTGGGAAGGAGTAGATCAGTTACCTTCTTCCCTCGGCTTATGCGGTCCTGTTTCATACTCCTTTTTCTCCATCTCCAGGCGGTGGAGTTCTTCCGGAGTTAGTGTGTTGGCAAGTGTGCCCAAACTGGGTTGGCCAGCATCTACCCAGGCAGTGTACCAGTAGTTGGCAACGGCTTGCACAGCCAATCGCATTTGGCGCTCTACCTGCCCGTTTAACTTTTTGCTGTAAGCTTCTGAAAACTCGCGGGAATACACGCGGGTGGTCAGGTTGTTGCGCACTTCAAAACTATACTTCTTTTCTTCGTCGAACTCCCGGGTTAGCTGCCGCTCAAAGTATAGAACTGAATCTAAGGCTGTATGTGCACTGGCAACCAGATCCCACGCTTTAAGCTGAGGTTGCTCCAGGTATTGGGCCGGCCCAACAAAAAAGTCATAGTTATCAGAGAACAGTTCGGGCAACCGCGATTCCCAAAAGGCATGTATGCCACGCTGGTTTGTTAGTTGCCCATTATAGTTGCTGGTGGTGTGTAGCGGCACGCAGGCATCGGCAATGTAGTGGCCAATGTCAGCAGAGAGGCGCAGGATCTTATCCAGGTTTCTTTCTTTGAAAGCCTGCGTTAGCTGGTACTTCATAAAGTTGATATGCCACGGTACAATACCATAAGCCAGTAGGGTGTCTTCTGTAAACTGCTCCACAGCCGGCTGCCAGAAACGTGGCAGTTTGTACAAGGCGCTGTCTCCGTATTCGTCTAGGTCGATGTAATGGCGGGGTGCTTCATCTTTTACAGCATAGCGGCGTTTGTCGGGGTTAACGGCATTCTCTGTAATGTAGCGGATGTGCTTTTTGTAGAAACCGACCATTTCGGGTGGCAGGGCAAACACGGCCAGCCTGTTTATGCGCTGGTGCGCATAAAAGCCCCAACTATAGCCATGCAAAGGCAGCAACAATGCATAAAGTACAAGTATAGCTTTTATAGTTGTGGACATACCTGCGGTGTACGGAATCTAAGAAGATATTGATATTAACTATACTTTATATTAATTATCTGCTATATTTATGTAAATTTCTTTAAAAAATATAGATTTAATCCAAGCATGAAACACTTAATACTTCTAACTATTGGGGTTTTCTTAACAATGAATCTTCAGGCACAGAAGCTTTCGGAGAAAGTAATGCAAAAAGCCTGCGATTGTGTTAATAATCTTAAGACTTATCAGCAACTTCAGGATAGTTTGCAAAACTGTACTGTAGAAGCGATGGCTTTTGTAATGAAAAATGGCACGTCTGAAGAGCGGGAGACACTAAGTAAGGTTGAAGGTATAACCGGTATATTCAAAGATGTGAAAGAAGCGCTGCCGTCTTATTGCGATAATGTAAGAAAATTGATGGTAGAAGAGAAGGTAAGAGAATATTATAGATTATCATTAAACAAGAATGCTAACAAGTATTATGAAGAAGGTAACGAGCTTCTAGAGAAAGGTGATTTTACGGGAGCCAGAAAGGAATACGAGAAGGCTGTTAAAATTGATAAAAACTTTGTGTACGCTCTTGATCATATTGCCATTTCGTACCGGCGAGAAAAGAATTTTGAGCTAGCAATAAAGTATTATAAGAAGTCCTTAGATGTATTTCCGGAGGGGAACTTAGCTCACTTGAACCTTGCAGTTGTTTATAGTTTACTTGAGGACTACGACAACGCTTTAAAGCATTATCAAGAATTAGTTTATCTATATCAGGATGATCCGGAGGGGTATTTTGGAGCTGGAAAGATTTTGTTTATACAGACAAAATATGAACAGGCGCTAGAAAATCTGTTTACGGCATATTTGTTGTATAAAAAAACAAACTCAAATTACCTCAAAGACAGTGAGAGTTTAATAAGTATGGTCTACACTGATTTGAAAAATAAAGGCAAATTAGACATCTTTACTCAAAAGGCTCAGCAGTATAATGTTTCTATAAGTGAGTAGTTTTTCAATTTAATATGGTTACCTAAAACCAAAAACGGCCTGCTATAAAACTACAGCAGGCCGTTCTTTATACTTCTAAACTATAAACCTAGCGACGTTTATCGGCAGCCGGGAACTTCATTTTATAGTCGGCGTCTACTTCGCCTTTTGAGATCTTGGTCAGCTTATTTTTGATCAGGCGTTTTTTCAGGCCGTTCAGGTGGTCCGTGAACAGGATGCCTTCGATGTGGTCGTACTCGTGCTGGATAACACGGGCAGTCATGCCATCATAGGTATCGGTATGCTCGTTCCATTCTTCATCCTGGTACCGGATAACGATGCGTTCCGGGCGGTAAACGGTTTCGCGAACACCCGGTATACTTAAACAACCTTCTTCAAAGCCCCATTCTTCGCCATCTTCTTCAATAATTTCAGCATTGATAAATGCTTTCTTAACGCCTTTGCCTTCGTCTTCATCGTCCATCATCGGCTCCGAGTCAATCACAAAAAGGCGGATGCTTTTACCGATCTGGGGTGCTGCCAGGCCAACGCCGTGTGCATGGTACATGGTAGTATACATGTCTTCTACCAGCTCTTTCAGGTTCGGGTAGTCCTGTGGGGTTATGTCTTCTGCTTCCTTTTTAAGTACAGGGTCGCCGTAGGCTACAATTGGGTAAATCATAATATGTTTTTGCTCTCTAAATACGATTGTAAAATGATGGCTGCGCTCACACGGTCTACAGTGCCTTTGTCTTGTCGGTCTTTCTTTTTAAGTCCGCCGGCCAGCATTGCAGCCTGTGCCATTTTAGATGTAAAGCGCTCGTCTACGGTATGCACTGGTATGCCCGGAAACTCCTTTTGCAGGGTGCGCATAAACCCGACCACATGCTGCGTTGCATCCGAGTCTTCGCCGGAAAGGCGGCGCGGCATGCCCAGCACAATAGCTTCTACAGGTTCGCGCTGCACGTAAGCCTTCAGGTAAGCCAGCACATCTTTGGAGTGTACGGTATCCAGCGGGTTAGCTGCAATCTGTAACACATCCGTAACGGCGAGCCCTACGCGTTTTGTTCCGTAATCAATTCCCAGTATCCTGCCCATAGTTTGCTTTTGCGCTACAAAGGTAGGGATTTAAATTGTTGGTTGATACTAGTTGCTGGTTTAGGCTGAGCAGAGGGAAAAATAGACTTAAAAGCCAGCACAATCGGAAGCGGGCATGTTAACACCACCAGCCTGGTTGTAAACAACCTGTGCACCTAGGTGGCCGGCATAAGTAAGGTAACCAGCACCTATTACCATAAGCACAACTACCAACAAGCGCAGCAGCTTAGGCCATAGTTTAAGGATGTTAACATTAATAAGTATGTTGAGCATTGCAGCGGCAGAAAAAAGATAGGCTACATTAAAGGCAGCAATTTCATGGTCTTTGAGCACGGTTGGGTCGCAGATTTTGCGCGATACAGTTGCATCGGCCATGTCGCCGGTGTAAATAGCTACCCAGGCAGATAAAGCACCCAGGTAAAGTAAATAAGAGCCAGCCTTTTGCCAGAAAAATTTCTGATCGCCACGTGTAACCCCTGCTATACTTATGGCTATAGTTGCCAGCAGCAGGATAGCAATCGGGAAGTGTACGCTCAGCGGATGCCAGATCTCTGTCCGCCAAAAGGTTGGCTCGTTCATGTTATTCCAGTATTCTTACAGCTACAGGGTCAAGGCGCTGACCGGTTTTTTCTACCTCTACTTCTACTTTGCCACCTTCTTTCAACTCTGCAAAAGGCACTGTCTCACCATTCTTTGTCAGGGTTGTAGTCTCTGTAAAGTATAACTCCAGTAGTTTGTTGTCGTCAGTCTTAACATATATCTCGTTTTTCTCAGGCTCTACTTCGTGCAGCGTGCCCTGGTAAGTGCCAGACTCTACAACATCAGTTTTCTGTTCACAGCTATAAAAGAAAGGTGCCACAGCTACCAGCGCCGGGAGAAGCATTTTCGTGATTTTCATGGTTTAAAAGTTAGTGTTTAAGTATAATATGTATGGTTGATTTAGTAAGTATAGCCTTTTATAGGTTATAGTTTGAACTGCAGTGTTACGTAATAATTACGGGCATCGGAAGGTATAATACCAGGCCCGGGATATCCGGTAGCACGGCGCGTAAAGTAACGGTTATCGGTCAGGTTATTGATACCGGATTCTAATGTGAAGCGCTTGTAAGTATAGCTGCCTGATAGATCCATTACCCAGTAAGCCGGAATTTTGCCTACTACGGCTGTTGGTTCCTCAATACTGTTATCAGCATCAGTATACTGACTGGAAGTATAAGCATATTGGTACGCCAGTTTAAAGTTGTTGCGTTTAAATGACAGCCCTGCTTTGGCGATAAGCGAAGGCGCCATTTCCACAACGTTGCCATCTACTGTACTTAAAGGGCTGTTGTAGATAGTATGCACATACGTTATGTTAGAGAAAGCTGAAAGGCTGGTTGGGTGATCGGCTCCATAGTATAGTTTCAGCAGGTCTGCCTCGGCAAAGGTTTCAATGCCATTGTGGTACGAATCGCCGGCATTGGTGCGGATGCGCTCTATTACATTGTTTTCGTTTGCCCTGCCTATAGTTGTGATACGATCTTTATATGCGATATGGAACAGGCTGGCATCGTAGTTCAAAACCCCGCTTATATTGCCCCTAAAACCCAGATCAGAACTATAGCCGCTCTCATCCTGCATGTCCTGGTCAACTACCTGGTTCGGGTTAATTATGCGCATGTCGTTAAAGTTAATGGCGCGGTAGTTCTGCGAAAAGTTACCGTATACTTCCATCTGCTCGCCTGGCTTGTAGCTCATACCCAGGCCCATCAAAAATATGTTCCGCGAGCTGCTGCGGTCTTCCGGTATAATCTGGTCGTAAATTATAGTTCCTGCATTGTTACGCTCTACATGGCGGTAGCTGCCGTCGGCATTGGTGTTTATCCACTCATACCGTACACCCGGGGTTATACTTAGCTTTGGTGTGATGTTAAAGATGTTCTCGGCAAACACAGCAATGTTGCGGCTCAGGTAATCGTAGCTGGAGGTGTTTGGCCCGCCGTTGTCGGAGTAAAATCTGAAATCGGCATCTGCAGCCAGCGAGCCATCGCCCTGTTTCTGGTCTGTAAAGCCACGGTAGTAGCGCGTACCAACTAACAGCGTTGAGAAGGAATTGCCCAGGTCGTAGCGGTGAATCAGGCGCGTTTCGTTACCTATGTTCCGGAACTTGTCCTGCAGCAAAGTGCGTGGCATGGTAAGGTCGTCGGGGCGGTTTATTTTGCCCATAAAGCCCAGGGCATCACGCTGTGCCAGCAAGCCAAAGTTGCGTACATTCAGTTTGGTGCGTTCGCTGAGGCGGTAGTCCAGGGTCAGGGCCATCAGGTTCCATTTCACTTTAAACCAGTTACGGTCTCGTTTTGATTGCCGGGCATCCTGTTCGAACTCACTATCCGTTAGGCCACCCGGCTGCTGTGCCAGGTAATCCATAAAGGTATAGTCAAAGCCTATTTCCAGTTTCTGGTTTGGTTTATAGTGTATAGAGCTGAAGGCCGTGTGGGCATCAAAGCCGGAGTTCTCGCGCCAGCCGTCGCCACGCTTATACTGGTAAAAACCATAGTAATGAAACTTGCCTTTGCTGCCACCAACGCTGTTAAAGGAGTTAAACAAGCCCCATGAGCCTGTGGTCTGGCGGGTGGTGAGTTCAAAAGGTTTGTCTTCTGGCCCTTCCTTCATTACAAAGTTCAGCATGCCGCCAAACTGTGTGCCGTATTGCAACGATGCTGCACCGCGTACTACTTCAATTCTGTCCAGGGCTTCGGTTGGTGGGGTGTAGTAGCTTTCCGGGTAACCTAAGGCATCAGCACTTATGTCGTAACCATTCTGGCGGGTGTTAAAGTTAGAAGTACGGTTTGGGCTCAGGCCACGACCGCCAATGCCTAACTGCAGACCGGCACCATCGCTTTCCCAGATGTTTAGGCCCGCTACTTTGGCAAATACCTGGCGGCTGTTGTTAACGGCTTTGTTGGCTGTGATGTCGCTGAGCACCACTACCTCGCTCTTCTTGGCTTCGTAAATGGCTGTGCCCTCCACAGAGTTTAAGCGGGTAATGCCGAATGTCGCCTCCCGCTTCGATGTCACATTTACCTCGCGCAACTGGCCTTCCATCGGCTTCAGCTCAAAGCTTAGTACAGCCGTTCCGTTCTCAACGGTTACCTGTTTTGTAACAGAGCTCAGGCCTTCGGTATAAGCTGTGAGGGTATAAGTGCCCGGGCGGGAAACTTCTATGCTATAGTTGCCGCTGGCATCAGAAGTATAAACAGTACCTGAATTAACCAGCAGAACTTCTGCTTTTTGCACAGGCTTAGTGGTGTTGGCGTGGGTAATTTTACCTGTAATATACAAGGATTGCGCCAGCGCCAGGTGCAGGCTGCAAAGTATAAACAGGAGGGTAAGTGTAAAGCGTAGCATCATGTTATTTTTGCCCTACAGCCTGTTGTGGCGGGGCAACTTCATCAAAAGGTAAAATCCAGGTTTTAGGTAAAAAGCTGTCCTCTTCGGCGGCCAGATTTTTGGTCGGGTCGATGAAAAGACGGCTGTCGCGGCCATTCATAGTTACATATACTTCTGCACGAACCTCCGGTGCCGGTATGCCTTTCTGCTTATAATCGTCGCGGATGATGTGGGCAAACTGCAGGAGCATGTCGGGTTGGGTAGCTACCATTTTCTCCTGGTTTGGGGTAAGGTAATCGCGGTTGTTTATTTCAGACTCGTTGCCGGTTCGTGGGTCGCGCACATAAAAAAAAGCAGTGCCGGCTTTCTCCATCAGCATTACCCGCCACGAAAAACGGTAGCCCTGTTCTGTCCAGAAAAGTTTATCAGGATATAGCATAAAACGCCATGGCACCAGCACCTGCAGCACAAAGTAAAAGGCCAGCAAATTTAAAACTATAGACTGAGATTTTATAGTTGCTACCCTATAGTTTTGCGGCAACTGTACGCTGGTTATACTTCTGAAAAAGGCAAGAATACGCTCATGAAAAGCAGGAGAGAAGAAAATCAGTGTGCTCACCATCATAATATAAGGGAACATACCGATCTGGAACAGCACAGCCGTCAGCACATGGAAAACTATAACGGTAGCATAGGCCAGCAGCCTGCTCTTGCGCCAACTCAAAAAGAACGGAATAGTAAGGTCATAAAAAGCGCCAAACCAGCTGAAAACATAGGCTACCCAAACATAGTCGAAGAGTGGACCAATGAGTGGCAGGTGCGTGTGAGCCGGTAACCACACGCGCAGCGGCATGGCCTCCAGCAGCCAGTCTGGGTTAAGCTTGGCTACACCGGCGTAAAAGTATACCAGCCCCAGTTGCAGCTGAAAAATAAGTATAGTCCAGCGCGGCACATGGCTTGCCCACAGGCCAGGCTTGCGCAGCACATCCAGCGAAAAATGGCGGTGCGCCGGCACCAGTATCATCAGGAAGGCAACTATACTTACAAAGTAATAATGATTCAGGTAGTTAGTCTTATCTATCAGCTCTACATAGGTAAAGCTTAGGAAGAACAGTGCCGCAGCCCACCTGTAAAACAGCCCCAGCATAATACCCAAGGCTGATAGCGCCATTACGCAAAACAAAATATACATCCCGGTTTCACCGAGCGGTTTTACCCATTCAAAGCCATAAAACGGGAAGTATACTTTAGGCATTACATACAGCTCTGTTACCCAGCCTTTTAGTATAAAGCGCACAATGCTGGCCAGCATCATTCCGCCGAAAATTATACGGAACATTGCCAGCGGCGCAGCAGACATAGGAGTAGTAAGGAAAGGACGGAGCTTTAGCAACATGTTCAGAGGCTGTTAATCACCGTCGTTATCGGTGTAAGAGATGGTAACTCCCAGTTTAGAAGGCATATCTGTTTTGGTAAGCACGATCAGCTTCTGCAGCTCATCATACACCTTGTTTACTGCCGCCTGGTTGGTTGTAACTGCGTCCTTTATCGGTGCATTTACAGCTTCTGCTGCTGCAATGGCAAGGTTAAACTGCTGCTCTATAGCATCCGACAACAGCATATTATCTTTCTTAGCATTTACATGGTTCAGGTAGTCATCCAGCCCAATCCCGTTCGTGCCGTCTGCCGACATGCCCAGGAAGATAGCCTTCTCTGCTCTCAGGTTTTGTAGCAACAGCTCCAGTGAGGTGCCGCTATAGTAGGCTTCTGCTTCTGTAGGACGTGCTGTGCCGGCTGTAAACTTACCAGCAGGTATACCTAATTTGTAACGCTTGGTGATATCGATATCGGAGTTAAGCTGGTTTACCAGGTTACCTATGGCACTGCCTACTGCCGTACCTTCTGATTGCTTAAAGGTGGTGCTATAATTTTGGGTGGTCCAGGCGTTGTAGGTGTTTTGTGCGTGCTGCACCACCAGGTTGGTTATATCCTGCAGGTACTTTTTGCGGTTAGCGACATTTGTTGCCGTTGTATATTGTGCTACAACGTCTGCTTCTGTTGCCTGGCCATACAGCAGGTAATCCAGGGCCGGAAAACCTTTTGCAACTAAGTTGGCTGAAGCCTGCAGATCATAAGTGCCTGCTGTAATGTTGCTTTCTATCTGGGTGGCACTGGTCGGGAACACATTCAGGTTTGAGCGCAGCATTTGCTCATCGGCTGGGCCAAACTCATATGGACTTAGCTCCTGCCAGGTAAGGTATGCCTGCTGGTACTTCTGGCGTGCTGTGTTTAGCGTGGCCGCAGTTGGTGCAGCAACAAAGGCATCTACAGCAGCTTTCATCTCGTTGGTAACTACTGTAAAGCGCTGGTACCCGGGTACAATCAGATTGTCGGCATAGTTGGTGAGCATAGCTTTGCGGTCAAAGTCAGAGCCCGTATTGTCGTCTCCGTTATCTGAGCTGCAGCTTGTTAAAGTAACCAAACCTGCCAGCACTGCTAACACATAAATTTTTGCCTTCTTCATAATATGCTTATATGGTAAAAGCAGCAGCTATAACATTATGTAATGCTATAGCTGCTGCTGTAAAATTACTTAAACTAAACTTCTGCAGTTGCTATAGTTGCCCTTTAATCGCATCCATGCTGTAGGCTGCGCTCAGGATATCGATTGCTGCTACAATGTCAGCGCTTGTTGTGTTGTACAGGTTAGTACCAATTTTAGCCATTACCTGCTCATACTGTGCATCTGTCAATTTTCTGTCAGTTTTATACTTCAGGCCCATTACGAAACCGATAGCCTCAGACAGGTAGTGACTCTTTTTAGCCTGATCAGTAATGTTAGTGCGGGCAGCGTTCAGCTCATGTATAGCCGATGCAGCTACTAAACGTTCCCACTCACTGCGCAGGGTGGCAGCAGCAGCATTTTTACCAGCCATATCATTTGCCGAGATAGCCGCACGACCTTTTAGAAAGGCATCCATCATGGTCTTGTTGCTGTTCAAAGCTGCATTTACCTGGTTGCTATAGTTAGCCCAGAACTTAAGACCAGTTGTGTTTGTCGGGAAATCGGTAGGGGCGCCAAAGTAACCGAAGGCTTCATCCCAGTGGTGCTCCATTTTGGTTCCCTCGCCTGGCGTTACAGTTGTATTGTCTATAGTTGAGCCAATTTTAAGGTCGGTCAGGTAGCCCTCTACTGCCTGGTTATAAAATACAGCTCCCATTAATCCTTTAGCTATCACCTGGGCGTACTCAACACCATTAGCATCTACTAAATACTTCTTGTTATCAGAAGTAGTAAGTATACCGGCTGTTCCGTTAGAGGCTGCAGCACCCGCCGATTGGCTGGCAGTAGCTACGGCATTAAAAAATCCTTCAAAAGTAGTTTGTGCTGTTGCTATGGTCTTATCTTTCAGTTGCTTTCCGGAAGTGTTTAGGCTGGCATCAGCAAAAGGTGCATTGGCATTTGCATACATGTTGCGCATTACCTGTGCATCCAGTACAGCACCATTGTTACCTGTTTTTATATAAGCATCCAGTTCGCTTAGCATACCAAGGCGAGCAGTCTGGCCACTGTAGTTTACATTCTGGAAGTTATATGTGGTAGGTACCTCGTAAGAAACAGCGTCGTCGCCATCTTCGGAGCAGGAGGTAAATAGTACGCTGGCAGCAATGGCAGCTAAAGCAACAGTTCTATATTTGAAGAAGTTAAGCATAAAATAGTGAGGAGTTTTATTTAGAATTATTTTAAATAATGATGCAAAGCTAAAACTGATCTGTATATTAGGCAAGTGTTATTTAGAATAATTTTAAATAAGTTTGTAAGGTTTCGATAACAACAGGTGAATGAAAGCTGCATGATGCAACCCTGTTAAATTTGTATTTGTATAGATAAGGAGCCCTTCTGTATATTTAAAGCAATTGGTATATCCGGCTCGCTATTTGAACCGGTAATGCAGATACATAAAGTATAACTATGAATAAGATAGAACATGGCGAAGACAGGAACAGCATCCGGAATACGCCTATTCAGATAAAGTTGCCGCTATTTATTGCCCTTGCCCTGGTGGCAGGCGTACTGATTGGTGCAAACACTTTCTCTCCATCCACAACTAATCCGCAGGACACAGCCAAAAGCTATTTGAAGTTTCGTGACATACTGAGCTACATAGACCGCGACTATGTGGATACTGTAAACATTGAGGAGCTTGCTAATTATGGCATAACCAAAATGCTGGAAAAACTTGACCCGCATACGGCCTATATTCCTGCAGATGAAATGGCGATGGCTCGTTCTTACCTGGAAGGCGATTTTGAAGGAATAGGAGTGGAGTTCAATATTTTTAAGGATACTATTTATGTGATCACACCACTGAGTGGCGGACCATCAGAAGCAGCGGGTATACTTGCGGGCGATAAGATCATAAAAGTAAATAATGAGACAGTAGCTGGTATTGGCATTACCAATGAAGGTGTGTTTAAAAAACTACGTGGCGAAAAGGGCTCTAAGGTAAACCTAAGTATACAGCGGGGCAACAACCCTAAACTTTTACCTTTTACTATACAGCGCGATAAGATTCCGACTGTTTCGGTTGATGTAAGCTATATGGTAAACGATAAAACGGGTTATATAAAAGTAAGTCGTTTCTCGGCTAACACATTCGAAGAATTTAAGCAGGCACTTGCCGGGCTTAAAAAGAAAGGTATGAACCAGCTTATACTTGATCTTCGTGGTAACCCGGGAGGTTACATGGATCATGCTACCCGAATGGCTGATGAGTTCCTGGCTGGTAATAAGTTACTTGTGTACACCGATGGTAAAGGTACCCGTTATGACTCTAAGAGTTTTGCACGTACCAAAGGAGAATTTGAAAATGGCTCTCTGATTATACTTCTGGATGAAGGCAGCGCCTCGGCTTCGGAGATTGTGGCTGGTGCCATTCAGGACAACGACCGCGGACTTATAGTCGGCCGCCGTTCATTTGGGAAAGGTCTTGTACAAATGCCTATCCCATTAAATGACGGATCAGAGCTGCGCCTTACTATTTCGAGATATTATACACCAAGCGGGCGCTCTATTCAGAAGGCTTATACAAACGGTGCAGAAGATTATGAGAAGGACATGCTTCGTCGTCTGGAGCGGGGCGAATACTTCCATCAGGATAGCAGCCTGTTTGTAGATTCGCTTAAGTTTAAGACATCGAAAGGGCGTGTGGTTTACGGAGGTGGTGGTATTATGCCAGATGTTTTTGTGCCACGCGATACAACAGAATTCTCAGCATACCTGAGCCAGCTTTACAACAAAAATGTGATGCGCGAGTACGCTTTGTCCTACTATAAAAACAACCAGAAACAACTGGAGAAGATGAGCTTTGCGCAGTATAAAAAGTCATTTCAGGTAACAGATAAGATGTTGCAGGACCTGGTAACACTTGCTGGTAAAAGCGACGTGACATACAAGGCAGAAGAGTTTAATCGTTCTAAAAGCCTGATCCGTAACAACCTGAAAGCTTTTATTGCCCGCAGCGTGTTTGGTAACAATGGTTTCTTCCCGGTATTGCACGAAGCAGATGACGAGTTTCAAACGGCCCTGAAGCAATTCGGGCGGGCACAGAAGCTGGCAAAAGGCGGTGTATAAGCGCACCACCCGGAATATTTGTACATTTGTAAAGATTACACCAGTTTTAACTATAAACATAGCTTTAACGCATGCCATTTTATTATAAACTGGGAGAGATCCCTCATAAAAGACATACACAGTTCCGGCAGCCGGACGGCAGTTTATACGCCGAGCAGCTGGTGGGTACGCATGGTTTCAGCGGTGTTTCATCGTTGCTGTACCACATTAATCCGCCTACCAAAATAAGCCGCATAGAGGAGCCGGTGCCTTTTAAACCAAAAGTAGCCGAAGGTATAAAACTGGCACCACACCACCTGCGCACGCTAAACCTGGAAACTACAGGTACCGACTATCTGGATGCCCGTAAAACCGTACTGCTCAACAACGATGTGGATATCAGTATCTGCAACCCGAGCGAGCGGGAAATGAACTACTACTATAAAAATGCAGCCAGCGATGAAGTAGTGTTTGTGCACGATGGTAGCGGTGATCTGCTCACCCAGATGGGCCGTATCCCGTTCAAGACCGGCGATTACCTGGTAATTCCGCGCACGGTTATCCATAAGTTCAGGTTCGATGAGGGGCAGGTGAGATTGCTGATCATAGAAAGCCACAGCCCGATAGAAACGCCACGTCGTTATCGAAACCACTTTGGGCAATTACTGGAGCACTCGCCATTCTGTGAGCGCGACATGCGCCCGCCGATAGAACTGATAACTGAAACCGGAAAAGGGGAGTACCGTGTGCAGATCAAAAAAGAAGGATACCTGCACCAGTATTACTATGAGTTCAGTCCGTTTGATGCTGTTGGCTGGGATGGCTACTTCTTCCCGTATGCCTTCTCCATCTATGACTTTGAACCGATAACAGGCCGTATACATCAGCCACCTCCCGTACACCAGACCTTCGAGGCGCATAACTTCGTGATCTGTTCGTTTGTGCCTAGGCTGTTCGATTACCACCCGTTATCTATACCTGCGCCATACAACCACTCTAACGTAGACTCTGACGAGGTGCTATACTATGTGGAAGGTAATTTTATGAGCCGCAAGGGTGTAGACAGGGCTTCGTTTACTATACACCCTGGTGGTATACCGCATGGTCCGCACCCAGGCACAGTTGAGGCAAGTATAGGCAAAAAGGAAACGAACGAGTATGCCGTGATGATCGATACTTTTAAGCCGCTGCACCTGACCGAGTATGCCGTAGATCTGATGGACAAGAACTACCCAATGAGCTGGAACGAAAACCACGACACCAACGGCCCGCGCCCGGCTGATATGATGGATTAACTGATTTATACTTTGAGCCGGAGCTACAGCGAATAACTATAGCTCCGGTTATTTTTTACGTTTACCCTTTACCATGAAAAAGTTTTTTACCGCAGCCATGCTGCTTGTTTTATTTGCCACAGTAGTAGCTTGTGATTCAATTGACGACCTGCTTACGTTTTACATCAACGAAGAAGAAACCATAGTTGTAGAGTCTAACTTCCCGATTGGCTTAGTTGCTTTTGCACCTATAACTGTGCCTACCAACTCTGAAGAGACCTTTAAAAATAACAAGACCCGTGCAGAACTGGTTAAAGAAGTAACTCTGAACAAGCTCACCTTAACTATAGCTGATACCGCAAAAAGTGCTGATTTTGATTTTCTGGAAAGTATAGAAATCTATATCCAGGCGGACGGGCTGGATGAAGTACGCATTGCTTACCTGGAAGAGGTACCATTGGATGTAAAAACGCTGAACATGAACCTGACCAATGCCAAGCTGGACGAATTCCTGAAGAAAGATAGCTATACCATCCGTACAGCTGCCGTGCTGCGCAATACCGTTGTTAGCGATGTAAATATAAATGCAGCCATGCGCTTTAAGGTAACTGCCGACCCTATTTAATGCATGCTTTATCCATGAGAATTTCAGAGAAGAACAAACTGGAGAAGATCATTATAGTAGGAGACCGCGTTCTTATAAAGCCAAAGTCATCGCGGGAGCAGACCAAAAGCGGTTTATACTTACCACCTGGCGTACAGGAAAAAGAAAAAGTACAGGAAGGCTACATCATGCGTGTTGGCCCTGGCTACCCTATACCTGCCGACTATAGTTTTGAGGAAGAGTCCTGGGAAGAAGATAAGGAAGATGTGCGCTATATTCCGCTGCAGGCAAAAGAAGGCGACCTGGCTATTTACCTGCAGCGCGACGCAATAGAGATAAACTATATGGGTGAAAAATATTTTATAGTACCGCAGTCTGCTGTACTGATGCTGGTGCGGGAAGAAGACCTGTAGTTTATACGTTACCCAACATATTTTAAAGCCATACAGCAATGTGTGGCTTTTTTATTTTAATAATTCTCTTTGCTCAAGCAACCATTTTACATTTCATTACATCTTTATCTCATTAAGACTATACTTGCCTTCCGGAATAATTTACCTTTGCATATTGATATAAATTGTACGCGCTAATACTACTATGAAAAAACGTTCACAAGCAGCTTTACTTAAAGTTTTCTGCTGCATCTTGCTTAGTTTACCAAGCTTTTATGCTGTGGGTCAGTCAGCTAAAAAGTCTCAACCTACCATTACCAAAAAAGAACTTGCGGCACTTCGCGTAACAGCTTCTCCTAAAATAGATGGGGTGCTGGATGAACCCGAATGGCAGCAGGCCCAGATCGCCACTGATTTTATCCAGAACAGGCCAACACCCGGGCCAAAAGAGAAGCATAAAACCGAAGTACGGATCATGTATGATGATGCTGCCATTTATGTGGGTGCCATCATGAATGATGTATCCCAGGACAGCATCTTAAAACAGCTAGGCAAACGCGATGATTTAGGTAATACAGACTTTTTTGGCGTTTTTCTGGACACGTATAACGACCAGTTAAATGGCTTTGGCTTTTTTATAACGCCGGCAGGTGTGCAGCTAGATGCCCGGTACTCTACCAACGGAGAAGACTGGAGCTGGAATGCTGTATGGGAAAGTAATGCCAGTTTACAAGGTACCAGCTGGGTAGCCGAATTTAAAATACCTTATTCCGCGCTACGCTTTAGCAGTAAGCCTGAGCAGCTATGGGGGATTAACTTTATGCGTAACCGCCAGTCTACGCGCCAAGGCTATTTCTGGAACCACGTAGACCCAGCAATAGACGGTTTTGCAAACCAATGGGGCAAACTTATAGGCCTTAAAAATATAGAAGCTCCGCTACGCTTGTCTTTTACACCCTATATCTCGGCATACGCCGAAACAATACCCCAGATTAAAGAAGGCAGCAACGACGATGTAAACTATAACACCGACTATAATTTTGGCGGCGGCATGGATGTGAAGTATGGAATTAATGATGCCTTTACCTTAGACATGACCCTGATACCCGATTTCAGCCAGGTACAGTCTGATAACCAGGTGCTGAACCTGTCGCCATTTGAAGTACAGTTTAATGAAAACCGGCCATTCTTTATGGAAGGTACAGAGCTGTTCAATAAGGGGAACTTCTTTTATTCACGCAGAATAGGTGGCGCTCCTATAAACATGCTTAACAGTGACGAAGAGGAGAAACTTGGCAACAGGATTATCGACAACCCTCTAGAAACAAAGATGCTGAACGGTACCAAAGTATCGGGGCGTACAGAGTCAGGATTGGGTATAGGAGTGTTTAACGCGATAGTAGGTAGGCAGTTTGCCACTGTAGAAAATAGTGAAGGCACCAGGTTTAAAAAAGAAACGCAGCCACTTACTAACTACAATGTTTTTGTTTTAGATCAGTCGCTCAAGAACAACTCTTACGTGACCCTGATCAATAACAATGTAATGCGTCAGGGCAGCACATACGATGCAAACCTAACAGGTTTGCTCTTTAAGTTTGCAGATAAGAAAAATATGTATGCCATAGATGGTAAAGCAGCTTTGAGTCAGAAGTATTTATCTGATAGTACTGCGCTCGGCCATACTTATAGGGTAGGGTTAAGTAAAATGAGCGGCAATTTTCAGGTTTACGCATCACATACACTTATCTCTGATACTTATGATCCTAATGACTTAGGTATTCTGTTTGTGAACAACTCTATGGAAGAGAACCTGCAGTTCAACTACAACATTTATCAGCCTTTCTGGAAGTTCCTGAACATGTATACCAACATTGGGGCGATTTATGCTCGCAGGTATGAGCCGGACGCCTTCCAGAACTTTGTAATCTATGGTAACCTGAATACTACTACAAAGAATTTCATGAGCTTAGGTATGTTCTTTAATGTAGAGCCTGTTATAACTTACGACTTTTTTGAGCCGCGTGTGAATGGATGGTATTATACTTTCCCGACCAACAATAATATTGGCGGTTATATCTCTTCTGACTACCGCAAAAAGCTTGCTGTCGATGTTAGTGGTAATTACCGGTGGTTTGATGAAAACAACAGGCATAACATTAACTTCTCTATTTCGCCCCGCTATAGAGTTAACGACAAGTTAATGTTTGTTTACAGCTATGACCGCAACTTGCGTTTTGATGATATGGGCTTTGCCAGAACGTTTATACAGGGCGAGGAAGATGATCCTAACAAAGAACGTGTGATAATATTTGGTTTGCGCGATGTAAATGCAACCACCAGTACACTTACCAGCAGCTATAGTTTCAATAATAAAATGTCGGTTTCGTTGCGCGCGCGCCACTACTGGTCTAAGGCCGAGTATTCTAAGTTTTACCGTTTGGCAACCGACGGTAGTCTTACCCCAGATAGCTACCCGAATGGCTATGATGATCAGTTTAAAGGCAGTAACCATAACAGGAACTTCAATGCCTTTAATATAGATATGATCTACTCGTGGTGGTTTGCCCCGGGCAGCGAGATAAGCATAGCCTGGAAAAACGCTATCATGGAGGATCAGAGCAGTGTGGTGCCTCGTTACCTGGATAACTTTACCAATACTATATCTTCGCCGCAGAATAACAGCCTATCTATTAAAGTGCTTTATTATATTGATTACCTGACTTTAAAGAATAAGCTTGCTAAAAATAAGAAGGCATGAAATTAAGAGTTAGAGCGTGTGCTTATACTTGGTTACAACTTCAACTATAGCTTAAACTAATATTGCAGTTGCTGTGCACCATTAACAAAAAAGGCTCTGAGATTATCAGAGCCTTTTTTGTTAAGTTATAATTGCTTAGCGTTGTAGCACAAGCTTCTGCACAAAAGTTTCATCATTATAATGAATTCGCATAAAGTATACACCACTGGCATTGGCTGATAAATCGATGTCGCCCTCATACATGCCGTTATGCTTCTCTACTAAACCTGTTTTAAGTGGCTTGCCAAGGATATCATACACTTCATACCTGATTACATCAGTTGGGACAAGTTCTGCAGCAAGTATGAATATGCCAGAGCTTGGGTTACGGGCAATAATGACTTTACCATTCAGTTCTGCTGCGCCTGGTTTATAAACAAAATTATAAACTTCAGATGTTTTTGAAACGCAGCCATCTACTGTAGCTATCAGGCTGTATTTACCACTCTCAGTTGGTGTATAGTTTTGATCTGTAGCACCTGGTATAGGGCTACCATTTAAAAACCACTGATTTCCAGTTGCTGCATTTGATGTAAGAACTTCGCCATTACGTGTAATAACAGCTTGGTCTATAGCGTTTTTACCTTTTACCTGTACTTCTATACGTTCACTTTTACAGCCAAGAGCCTTCACCTTAAGATCGTAGAAGTAGTAGTAATAAGTATTGGATTCAGTTGATGCAGAGTTTCCAGTTATCTCAAAAACATTTGGTACGCCCATAGGGTATGGAACATTTGCTTTGTTGTTTCTGAACAGTGTCGCACCAGTTGTACTTTCAAAATCAACTGCAATTGTATAGTTTCCTGCGGCTGGTAATTTTAATCCTAAATAATAAACCTCACCCTGGTCAGCAGGATCGTTAGGAAGAGGGCCTGGTCCAGGTGTTGATCGTGTAGGCGTAGCATCTATTGTTCTGATAGATACGGCTGCATCATTCTCATCGAATACTGTAAATGTAATTTTGCCTGCGTTTCCAATATAAAGCCTGGCACTCTCAAGAACTACCGGAGCATAAGCTTTAACATAGACATCAGGGTCGAATTGGTTGTAGTCTCCATAGCTTAAATCAGATTTCTTGGTATAGCCTACACTTACATTCAGATCATTAATACCTGCATACATAGTAGTTCCTACTTTATCAGCCGGGAATTGGAATTGATTTCCTATAGCCACCGGATTGGTATCTGTAGCAGAGTTATACCAGTAAATTGAACCGTTACCTGTTCCGGTAAAAGAGTAGTTCGGGTCATTTCCGCAACGCTGAATAGAGACCTGTGGAGCACTTTCAGTACCAGGTACAGTCAGGATAAATGCTTTTTGGTTATTTGAAGGAATTACATCTCCCTGTAATCCTGCTTCTGCAATAAGCTCATAAGTCGCGCCTGCTTCAGTTGAGAATGCCGGCAACGTTAGTTCTCCCTCTCGTGATGGATTAATTGAACCTTTATAAACTGTATTCAACTGAGTTACTTCTGTTCCATTTTTACGCACAGCAACTTTAACAGGAATATTGCTCTGTATTGTTGAGCCATTGTTACGAAGCCTTACACTTACAATTTGGCTTGGCGTTGCACATATAACTTCATCAATGGTGCTGATACTTAAGGCAGCAATGTCTTTAGCCGGTTTATTAAGCTGGACCAGATAATCTTGTGTTTCGCCATTACTATATGTGCCACATGATGCTATAGTAGTAGCATCTGTAGTTTCTGATAATACAACACGCATACGAACTTTATAACCTATTGTAATATTTGTAGGAGCAGTAACAGCGGCATTTATAGTAGTATTATCATCTATTACTGATGATACGGCAGCTTCTTCACCGGCATCAGTAAAGCTGCCATTGGCATTCCAGTCGATAAATACCTTTGCAATCTTAGCTGCATTGGTAGTGCAGGTGCCTGGCTTAATCTGGATATTTCTGGTTTGGCCGGCTTCTATCGAGAATATCGCTTCTGTATTGTTGCTATAAGTCGTGCATCCAGGTGTACCTGCCGGAGAAATGGTAGTGCCGTCTATTGCTACACTTTCTATTCTGGAACCTTGTTCTGATGTTGGAGCCGAAGTACAATAAATTGCGCCACCAACACCACTTGCAAGTATAGAGTATGCCTGTGGCCCTTTGGATAAAGTGCCTTTGTGGCGTACACTTATCTTGTATGTTTCACCGGGGGCCGGGTTTGCGATAAGAATTTGCTCTACATTGTCCAGTATGTTATCTCCGGGAGTTGCGGCAGCTGTTGGAGCTGCTGGATTTAATGTCCATGGCTGATAGGTAGTGCCATCATGAAAAATTCTTACATCTAAGTCGTTTACCAACCGAGGTGCTCGGTTATTAAGCGCAATTGTTGCCAGTTCAATTGGAGTTGCCTCTGGGTCAGTCCAAGCAATTGTTACTACCAGTGGTCCTGTTCCTGAAGCAACAACATCTAGGTTATAGGTTTCGCCCTGCTGTAACTGACGTTCTTCTATCAAATGTTTGTAAAGTGGTGTGCCAGCACGTTTTGAATCAGTTATGGTCATAGCAGCGCGTCCCACATTCAATAATCCCCAACCATGTATATAGTCAGGACCAGCTGCAATACCTGCCTCATCGGCTGTATGTATCACGAGGCCTTTAAGTGTCGCAGAACGCATCACACTGCCGTTCATGGTATTGGCATAATGTTCTTGTAGCAATAGTAATGAACCTGATACATTAGGGGCTGCCATTGATGTACCACTCATTACACCATACGCATTATTGCTTGTACCTAGAGAAGATAGCAGGTTTACGCCATTACCCACAATGTCTGGTTTTATACGGCCATCGTCAGTAGGACCCCAACTGCTAAAGGAAGAGATTTTTACATCAGAAGTCTGCTGGTAACCATTAGAGATAGGCTCTACTGCACCTACAGTAAGTACATTTTTAGCAGTTCCATAGGTAGAAATAATATCGTAACCATTATTGTTGCTTATATTGCCTCTTGCAGCTATCAGCTCAAAAGATCCGGTTCTTGAACGGCGGAAATATGGTTGTCCTGGTGCCGGGCCGTTTTCGCTGCGGTTGTTGCCAGACGATTTTACCATCAGATAATAGGGTGCATCATATGCTATTTTATCCCATTGCGCTGCACTGTTATCATAATAACCAAACTTGTAGTCTTCAAAGGTGCTAATATCCGGATTACCCCACCATTCCCAGTACGGATCAGTAGTGCCACCTTTACGATCAGGATTATAGCGCCAACCGCTTATAGAGCCATAAGAATGATTAGAAACTAATAAATTCTTGGCTGCGGCGGCCATCTCAGACACGTCATTACTAAAATCATATGCATATAATTTTTTTGTCTGATACGCCATGCCTTTTGCCAACAAGTTTACTCCTGATGCTGCCATAGTTCCGGCTACGTGTGTAGCATGGTCGCTAACTGTAGTTGCTCCGTCCTGCTGTACCACACGGCTATTTAGCTCCTGATGAGAAGTGCGTACACGGCCACCATCCCAGATAGCTAATTTATCGCCTACTGCGCTACTTGCTCCGCTAAGTGCAAGCCCAAGTGATCCGCCTACCCATACCTGATCAGTGCCTACTGTGGCAGCCGCACGTGAGTTGTTATCAGTAATATAGTAAATAGGCATTCCTTTAGAGTCAATGCCTTGTAAGGAGATGTGACGACCGTCAGAAGATGTTTTCTCAATAACCCAGCCATGTTTTTTTGCCAACTCCAGAGCTTTAGCCCTGTTTGCTTTATAGTCTTTTGCTGCGGCTACTGAAAATCTTTCTAACTCAAGCTTGTTAGTTGGTGCTGTACGCTGTGCAATTGCCGTGGTGGTCGTAACTAAGGTTAGAGCTGTGATCCAAAGGCTCAATCTTCTCATAAAAGGGTAAAAGTTGTAGTCATAATTGCTTTCAAGTTACTACTTAAGCTTCAGATTGCCAAAGTCGTTCCCATCAAAATATAATTTTCATTCAATGTTGTAACGCTGATTTTGAGCCAGGTATAAAAACAAAAAGCACCAGCGTTAGCCGGTGCTTTTATGAAGTCTATACTTGTATGATCTTACCTCCTGATGTACTGTGCGTACTCTTTAGCAAAGTAAGTTAATATGATATCGGCGCCGGCACGTTTTATACTTGTCAGCACTTCAACCATGGCTTTTTCACCATCTATCCAGCCATTTTGAGCTGCTGCTTTTACCATGGCATATTCACCACTGATATTATAAGCTGCAATTGGCAGATAGGAGTTGTCGCGAAGTGATTTGATGATGTCCAGGTAAGCCAGGGCTGGTTTTACCATCAGAAAGTCAGCACCTTCCTGTGTGTCCAGTTCTGCTTCTAATAAAGCTTCTCGGCTGTTGGCAAAGTTCATCTGGTAAGTTTTCTTGTCACCTTTCTTAGGGGCGGAGTCCAGTGCGTCGCGGAACGGACCGTAGAACGAGCTGGCATACTTTGCGGTGTAGCTCATAATGCCAACCTTATGATAGCCTGCTTCGTCCAGCACACGTCTGATGTGGCCAACTCTGCCATCCATCATATCTGAAGGGCCAACTATATCGGAACCCGCTTGGGCTTGTACCAACGCCATCTTGCCTAAAACTTCTAAGGTTTCATCATTCAGGATCTCGCCATTCTCCACGATTCCATCATGACCATCAGAACTATAAGGGTCCAGGGCAACATCAGTCATCAGCACTACATCCGGGAAATTTCTCTTGATCTCACGGATCGCTTTCGGGAACAAGCCTTCCGGGTTATGGCTTTCCGTGGCCATTTTATCTTTCAGCTGTTCTGGTATACTTGCAAATGGGGCAAAAGCTTTTACACCTAACTCCACACAGCTGTTCACTTCTTCTAAAAGGGTGTCGATAGAGAAGCGGTTGATGCCAGGCATAGAGCTTATCTCTACTTTTTTGCTCTGGCCTTCTATTATAAATAACGGATAAATGAAGTCATTCAGGGTTAGCGTGGTTTCAGCCACCATGTTCCGGATAACTTCGCTTTGACGGTTACGTCTTGGTCTTCTTGTTATCATATCTATATTAAATAAATATAAAAAGCTTGTAAATCAATGTGCTGTAAAGGTACGGCTTGTAGCCCGGAATAGAAATGATTTATACTGTTTATTGCTGTTGCCAAACAAACCATAGTATCTTAAAAGTATAAAAGCGACACTATTGCGCCGCTTTTATACTTTATAGTTTAATTTATACTTGCTAAAACTGCATCAGCACTGATTCGATGATATCGCAGCACTCGTGCAGTTGCTCTTCGGTAATAACCAACGGCGGTGCAAAACGAATAATGTCACCGTGAGTAGGCTTGGCCAGCAGACCTCTCTCCATCAATAGCACACAAACATCCCAGGCAGTACGTCCGTCAACAGTTGGCTCAATTATAATGGCATTCAATAAGCCACGGCCACGTACAGTAGTTACCAATTCAGGGCGCTCCATTTTTATCTGGTTCATACGCTCCCGGAAGATGTGGCCCAGTTTCAGTGCATTATCGGTCAGTTGCTCGTCTTTAATAACATCCAGTGCTGCCATTGCTACGGCTGCGGCCAATGGATTACCACCAAAAGTAGATCCATGCTCACCAGGTTGTATACAAAGCATTATATCATCGTTGGCAAGCACGCATGAAACTGGCAGCACGCCACCTGATAACGCTTTGCCAAGTATAAGAATGTCAGCCTTGACGTCGTCGTAATAACTGGCGAGTAGCTTTCCGGTACGGCCTATGCCTGTTTGTATTTCATCGGTGATCATGAGCACGTTATACTCTTTGCAGAGAGCGTGGCACTTAGCAAGGTAACCTTCGTCTGGCACCATTACGCCAGCTTCACCTTGTATGGGCTCAACCAAGAAACCGCATACGTTCGGGTTCTCTTTCAGGGCCAGTTCCAGCGCATTAGCATCATTATAAGGTACAACTTTATAGCCCGGCATGTATGGCCCGAAACCTTTTGTAGAATCAGGGTCGGTGGAGAAGGAGATGATACCGGTAGTTCGACCATGGAAGTTATGCTCTACAACAATAATCTCGGCACTGTTTGGGGCTAATCCCTTTTTGGTATATCCCCATTTGCGGGCAAGTTTAATGGCGGTCTCTACGGCTTCAGCGCCGGAGTTCATGTATAGTGCTTTGTCGTAGCCAAAATACTCGCAGATGTACTTTTCAGCTATGCCAAGTTTGTCGTTATAAAAAGCTCTTGAAGTTAGTGTAAGCTGTTGTGCCTGCTCGGTAAGAGCATTGATAATGCGCGGGTGGCAGTGGCCCTGATTCACAGCGCTGTATGCTGACAGGAAATCGTAGTAGTGTTTGCCTTCTACATCCCAAAGGTGTACGCCTTCGCCACGAGTAAGTACAACGGGTAGCGGATGGTAATTATGGGCGCCATACTTGTGCTCAATGTCTATGGCTTCCTGGCTCGATGAAATGGTCTGTGTGTTCATAGTTTTAACGTAAGCTCTAAGTTGGGCGCAGGTATACCTATGCCGTTATACTTTTACACAAAATATAATTTATAGTTGTAAATGTAATAAAACACGACCTGAATAAAAATTATAAACGCTTACGCCCGTCGTGCCAGTTGCATACAGCGGCTAAGTATAGCCTCAAATTCCGCAGGGTCATAAGCAGCATAGGTATCTGTCATTAAGCCTAAATCATTTGTATGGGTTCTGAAGCCAAAGATTTCGCACTGCCCGGAAGTGTTTTGGGCCTTAACGCGGTGCCGCTCCAGTAAGGTAAGCTGCTCAGGTAAGAAAGGAGTGGAGAGTTCGGAGCAAAATATCTGGTGTTGCTGTATGCTGAAGGTGTTTACAAAACCACGGGCACGCATATCTATAATAGCATCTGTAAGCGTCTGGTAGGTAGGCATAGGCAGGTATTTTAATTAAAAGAATAAACCCTAAGCTATGGGGCAACAGCCGAAGCGCATAGAAGAATAACGCCTTTGGCAGGTAAAGCAGTGTTGCTATTGTGTAATTTTGGCTAACGTATCTTATTTCAGGATATTTGTAGCTGATATACAGGTAGAAGAAGATGCAACCGCTAATAGAAGGAGAAGATTATTATTTAAATGAGCAGGGACTAATGGTATTTACAGCTAAGTACCACCTGAAACGCGGCTACTGTTGTGAGAGCGGGTGCCGGCACTGCCCATATGGTTTCCGGAAGAAGCAGCGAGAAGCAAATCAGAGCAAGGATTAACTATAAAACTATGATACAGCTTATTGGCATACCTTCTTTTGCTGGTGCCCTTTACCCCGGAACCGATGAAACACCGGCTGCGCTGCGCAAACAAGGTATACAGGCTTTGCTGGAACAAAATGGCTTGCCTGTTTCTAATTGGGGCGATGTAGTGTTGCCATCTTACCTACCGCGCCATGACATAGCGCCCGTGCGTAACTGGCCTGCTCCGCATATGGTATGGGAAGCTATAATTAAACAGGGGAGTAGTTGGTTTGCGCCTGAAAAGTTTAACCTGCTATTGGGTGGTGATTGCAGTATAATAGTGGGTGTAGCAGATTACCTGGCTAAACTGTATGGAGAAAAGCTATACTTGTTGATTATAGATGCGCATGTAGATGTAGTTAAACCTGAACCTGAATTATGTGTAGGCGCAGCAGCCATGGGCTTATGGTTTTTAACTAACGAGAACCTGTTGTGGCAAAAGCCTGTAAGTGTAGATGCCGGGCAGATAAAAGTACTAGGTTGCCAGAATCCGCCTGCTGAAACATATGGCATCACAACTATAACCCTGCAGCAACTGCGCCAAAATATAAAAAATGTTTCTGAAGCTATACTTGCCAGCATCCCAGAGGATGGTAGGGTTCTTATCCATTTTGATGTGGATGTTATTGGTAAAGCAGAAATGCCCGCTGCCTATGCACCCAGCGAAACAGGTTTAACTATAGCTGAGGCTCATGAATTATTAACTTATCTTGTTGCAGATCCCCGAACTATAGGCATGGAAGTGACTGAATTTTCCGCATTAAAAGATACCGATGGTAGCAACGCTCGGAGCTTAGTCAGGCTACTTGCAGATACACTAAGCAAAGGCTTAAGTACGCGAAAATTGCAACCAGAACAAGAAGCTATACTTAAGTAGTAGTGCTGACAGATTGATAAATTAATGTGGCTTAATGGCGGAGTAAGGGCAATTGTATAAAAATATTCGCTATGTTTTTGAAATTGTGTATCATTTTACTGATATTTGCACCCCTATTGAAATAATTTAGAAGATAATACAAGATGGCACGAGTTTGCGACCTAACCGGTAAAAGACCTCAAGTAGGAAATAACGTATCACACGCTAACAATAAAACGAAGCGTAGATTCTATCCAAACCTTCAGAAGAAGCGTTTTTACATCCCTGAAGAAGATGCTTGGATTACACTTAAAGTTTCTACTTCAGCTTTAAGAACGATCAACAAGAATGGTATCACTGCTGTTCTTAAGAAAGCAGTAGAGCAAGGCTATATCCTGTACTAATGGCCGCCATCCGGCTATGCGTGCTGCTTGTTTGGGCAACTATAACAGCTGCCACGGCACAGTCGCGTGTATCCCCGGACAAGCCATCTGATACTTTAGATAAAGAATTTCACCGGCAACGGAGAGAGCAGCTGCGTAAGCAACTACCTGCTCGCTCCGTTGCTGTTTTTTTTGCCGCCCCTGTTCGTAACCGTTCCAACGATGTAGATCACTACTATCATCAGGATCCGGATTTTTATTACCTGACCGGCTATACCGAGCCAAATGCAGTACTTATAGTTTATGCCGAGCCGCAAACTATAAATGGCAAGCAGGTAAAGGAATTGCTGTTTGTGCAGCCCAATAATGCACAAGCCGAGTTATGGAATGGCAAACGCCTGGGCGTAGAAGGATCTGCTGCTACATTAGGTATAACTACTCAACCTAACACAGCTTTTAAATCTTATTTAGATAAAGCAGACCTGCAACAGGTATACATTAAACCTTTGCCTACCGATGTGCGCGACGACGAACGCGATAATGCCGACCTTTATAGTTTAGTAGAGCAGTTCAGGGCAAAGAATGTAAAGGCTGATGAAAAGGCGCTGGAAATTGTAATGGGGCAGATGCGTGAGGAGAAAACTCCGGAAGAGATTAATCTTTTGCGTAAAGCTGTCACCATCTCGGCTCTTGGCCAGATAGAAGTGATGAAGGCAATGCAGCCCAATATGTCGGAGCTGGAAGTGCAAGGTTTACACGAGTTTGTGCATAATAAGTATGGCGCACATCATGTCGGTTATCCGTCTATAGTTGGTGCCGGTAACAATGGTTGTGTACTGCATTATATTGAGAGCGGCAAACCAAGTATAAGTAACAACGAACTGGTGCTGATGGATGTGGGAGCCGAATACAAAGGCTACACCGCCGATGTTACCCGCACAATACCTGCCAATGGTAAATTCTCTCCTGAACAAAAAGCTATTTACGAACTGGTTTTAAAAGCGCAAGACGCTGGTATTGAACAGTGTAAAGTTGGCAATGATTTCTCGGCGCCCGGCCAGGCAGCACAGGAAGTTATTGCAGAAGGGCTCGTGAAATTAGGTATTATTAAAAATAAATCTGAAGCGCGCCGTTACTTCCCGCATGGTACCTCTCATTACATTGGCCTCGATGTGCACGATGCCGGTACTTACGGGCCGTTTAAAGCCAATTCGGTTATTACCGTAGAGCCGGGTATTTACATACCTGATGGCAGCCCTTGCGATAAAAAGTGGTGGGGGATAGGTATACGCATCGAAGACGATATTCTGATCACGGATAAAGGCTGGGAAAACCTGTCTAAACTTGCCCCCCGCACCGTAGCTGATATTGAAAAAGCCATGGCGCAACCAAGTGCGCTGGATGACTTCAAACTTCCGGAGATCAAGTAGAAAATAACCTACAGCCAAAGATGGGATACATAATCGCTTACTTTGTTCTGTTTGCTACTATTTTCTTTTTCGCTTATAGATGGGAATGGAAGAATAACAGAGAAGGTGTAAAAAGTGCATTCCGACTCATTTTATTCCTTATGGGGCTCATCGCTCTAAATTATGCTTTTGCCTTATTTCAAAACCTGACACTTGATCCAGCCAAGTATAGCCATCCGTTTAATGCCAAACGGCAAGCTGTTGGATTGATGGAGTTACCTAAGTCCTGGAAACCAGAAAAGGAAGTGTTTGGAAGTTGGACCGAATATTTAAATACTTTAGGTACAACCTACAGGCAATCATTTATTCCAGCAGATACAATTTCAATCCAGCAAATACATCACGCTAAGTCTGTGGAAGTGATAGATGGCGAAATCGTTACTGAAACAGACTGGTTCAAAAGCAATGCGAGAAGCATGTACTTGATTTATAATTTCAAAGAAGAGAATCATAGTGCTTACTATACCAGCGGCAATAAAGCAAGAGATTTAAGTCGGCAAGAAGCTGTTGATACCCTTAAAGTATGGGGCGTGATAAGGTGAAAGAATGAGTTTGAAAGCTCTTTTGGAGTGATTTCAGGATTGAAATAATCTTGTTTGTCTTACCCAAAGCTGAACTTTGCAATAAAATTTATAGTTTGTTTGTAGTTAAGAATTTAAGATTCTATATTTGCAGTCCCAAATAAAAAATTACAAGAGAGATGGCTAAAAAAGCAAAAGGTAATAGAATCCAGGTTATTATGGAGTGCACAGAGCATAAAAATTCTGGCATGCCTGGAACTTCAAGGTACATCACTACCAAAAACAGAAAGAATACTGCTGAGCGTTTAGAGCTTAAGAAGTATAACCCGGTGTTGAAAAAAGTAACTGTACATAAAGAAATTAAATAACCATGGCTAAGAAGGTAGTTGCAACCCTAAAGACCGCCACAGGTAAAGACTGGGCAAAAGTGATCAAAGCCGTTAAGTCGCCAAAAACTGGTGCTTATAGCTTTAAAGAAGAAATGGTTCCTGTTGACAAAGTGCAGGAAGTTCTTGCAAAGTAATACAAGCCTACTCTACTATTATAGATAGATAACACGAAGAAGTCCCTGCATTGGGACTTTTTTAGTATATTACCGTTTCACCGCTAAAGCTTACCCAACAACAACGCAGCATGGGAATTTTTGACTTTTTCAGCAAAGAGAAAAAACAGGAATCGCTGGACAAAGGGCTGGAGAAAACCAAAGACAGCTTTTTTGGACAACTGAGCAAAGCCGTTATCGGTAAATCTACAGTTGATGTAGAAGTACTGGACGAGCTGGAAGAAATCCTGGTGCATGCCGATGTGGGCGTTGAAACCACTGTAAAGATCATCGACCGCATTGAGAAACGTGTAGCCCGCGATAAATATGTAAATACATCGGAGCTGGACCGTATTCTGCGCGAAGAAATTGCTGCCCTGCTGGAAGAAAACAAAGCCGGCGACGGAGCAAACTTTGATCTGCCGGCAGGTATAAAACCATATGTAATTATGGTAGTAGGTGTGAACGGTGTAGGTAAAACTACAACGATTGGCAAGCTAGCTGCACAATTCCATAAAGCCGGTAAAAAAGTAGTGCTGGGCGCTGCCGATACCTTCCGTGCCGCTGCCGTTGATCAGTTGATCATCTGGGGCGAGCGTGTGGGCGTACCTGTTATATCGCATGGTATGAACACTGACCCTGCTTCTGTGGCTTACGATGCTGTGAAGAAGGGAGTGGAAATTGGTGCTGATGTAGTGATCATAGACACCGCTGGCCGACTGCACAATAAGGTTGGCTTGATGAACGAGCTTTCGAAGATCAAGCGTGTGATGCAGAAAATAACAGAAGATACCCCGCACGAAGTGTTGCTGGTATTGGATGGCAGCACAGGGCAAAATGCATTACTGCAGGCTCGCGAGTTTACCAAAGCCACAGACGTTACAGCACTTGCCATTACAAAGTTAGATGGCACGGCAAAAGGCGGCGTAGTGATCGGTATTTCGGATGAGTTTAAGATCCCAGTCAAGTATATTGGCGTGGGTGAGAAAATTGAAGACCTGCAATTGTTTGATAAGCAGCAGTTTGTGGAGTCGTTCTTCTCGCGTAAGAAGTAAGTATAGTATGAAGAGTTTTCTGTTTTCGGCGCTGCTATTGCTGGCAGCCTGTTGCGGTAGCAAGCAGGGCAAGGCAACTACAGGCTCAGAAACAGAAACTATAACTTTAGCTACGCAGGTGCAGCAAAGCCAGGCAGCTATAAAGCAAGGTATAACTAGCCGCGTTTTATGGGAATCCGGCAACCAGATGCCTTCGCCTGATGCACCGCCAACCGAAAGCAAACGTGGTGTGCAACGTACGGTTTATGTCTACGAGCTCACCAATGCAAACCAGGTTACCACACAAAACGGTGTATTTCACACCAACATTCAAACTAATTTAGTAGCTCAGGTTGTTACAGATGCTAACGGATTCTTTTCTGTTAGCCTGAAGCCCGGCAAGTATAGCCTTTTCACGAAAGAAGAGAAGGGCTTATACGCCAACCTTTTTGACGGTGAGAATAACATTTTCCCGGTTGAAGTGAAGGAAGGGCAGGTTACAACTATAGAGTTTCTGATAAATTATCAAGCAAGTTATTAATACGTGAAAGTAAGAAGCTTAAAGAAGGATAAGGTAAACGTGATCACCTTGGGTTGTTCTAAAAACCTGGTAGATTCGGAAGTGTTGATGGGGCAGCTGCGTGCCAATGAGTTTGATGTGGCGCACGAGTCTGACAAAGATGATTCGAACATCATTATCGTTAACACCTGCGGCTTTATAGACAATGCCAAGCAGGAATCTATAGATACTATTCTGCGCTACGCCGATGCCAAAGAAGCCGGCCAGATAGACAAACTATACGTTACAGGTTGCCTTTCGCAGCGCTATAAAGACTCGTTGGAAGCCGAAATTCCGCAGGTAGATGCCTACTTTGGAACACTGGAATTGCCGCGATTGCTTAAGACACTGGAAGCAGACTATAAGCACGAGCTGATTGGTGAACGTTTACTGACTACGCCATCACATTACGCATACTTTAAGATTGCTGAAGGCTGTAACCGTCCTTGCTCTTTCTGTGCGATACCACTAATGCGTGGCAAGCACGTGGACCGCCCGATTGAAGACCTAGTGAAGGAAGCAAAGCGCCTGGCAGGTATGGGTACAAAAGAACTTATACTTATCGCCCAGGACCTGACTTATTACGGTTTGCAGCAATACGGTGAGCGTAAGCTGGCTGACCTGCTAAGAAATCTTTCGGATGTGGAAGGTATCGAATGGATCAGGATGCAGTATGCCTACCCGTCGCAGTTCCCGATGGAAGTGTTTGATGTGATGGCGGAGCGCGACAATATCTGCAAATATCTGGATATGCCGTTGCAGCACATCTCGGATAACATGCTGAAGACGATGCGCCGCGGTATCAGCAAGCGCAGAACGATAGAACTGGTAGATTCTATCCGTCAGCGCGTGCCGGACATTGCTTTAAGAACAACGCTTATCGCAGGTCACCCAGGCGAAACAGACCAGGATTTCCAGGAACTGTATGACTGGGTAGAAGAAACCCGTTTCGACAGACTGGGCATTTTTGCTTACTCACACGAAGACAACACGCACTCTTATACTTTAGAAGACAATGTGCCGGACGAAGTGAAGCAGGAGCGTGCAGACGCTATCATGGAACTACAACAAGGCATTTCTGTAGAGCTGAACGAGGAGAAAGTAGGCAAAACTTATAAAGTGCTGTTTGATAGAAAAGAAAGCGGTTATTTTGTAGGCCGTACACAATACGACTCTCCGGAAGTAGACAACGAAGTACTGGTACCAGCAGATAGCAACTATGTAAGACTTGGTGACTTCGCAAATGTGAAGATCACAGATTCTTCGGACTTTGACCTTTACGGCGAAGTGGTTAGTTAGATATTAGATTTAAGATATTAGAATTTAGACTAACAAATTCGGCCCGGTAGAAATTCTACCGGGCCGAATTGCTTTTATGAATATCCAATTTTACGGAATTGAGTCTAACATCTAATGTCTACTTCAAGACATACTTGCTCAGTACCTTGTAGGCTTCGTTTATATTATCTCCTTTCCGGAAATCCTGCTTTATAGTTGGCGTAGACTCGCCAGTCAGCCAGATCTTAAGCTCCGCGTCAAAATCCATCATGCCAGCTGTTTCTTTCGAAAACATTTTAATGCTGCTGTACGGAATGGATTGATAATCTACTTTAGAGCCGGTTAAGCCTTGCTTGTTCACAACAATAAGGCGCTTGTTAGTAAATACCAGCATGTCGCGGATAAGTTTGTAGGCTTTTTCAATCTGTTCATTGTCCAGCAAAATAGGCTGAAACTCGGCACTTAATTTTTCGATTGATACTTCGGATGCATGACCCATCAGGCCGCTAAGTAAACCCATAGTTTTATAGTTTATAGTTTGGTGTACAGAAAGATAAGAGTTATACTTTATACTTGAAAGAGCCAGATTTGAAACTACGTTTACACCATCTGATTTGCTTTCTGTCGTATCATCTGTAAATCAAAAAATAAAAACCGTACTTTGTAGCGTGGCTGGCAAAGTATAAACAGCCAAAACCCAAACCCGATTAAGCTGTTATAGTTGCTATAAAAATACGTCGCCGCCGATGGAAGTAACCACTATGAAGATCACAAAAATGGATTATGCCGCAACCGGCGCCTTCTCCCAGACTATAACCGACTACCTTGCGCAAAACGAAAAGCTCAAACCGTTTTATAACCGTTTTCCGGGTATAAATGTGTTTGAAGCCCAGCTACAGGAGAAAGAGTTTAGTTCAGAGCAGCGGCAGGTGTTGCATAAGGCACTGCAGGAGCAGTATAGTTCTGTTTCGGAGATCAATCCGAAAGTGCAGCAGAACATTGATCTGTTGTTACAGCCCAATACCTTTACCATTACTACCGGCCACCAGCTAAACATCTTTACCGGTCCATTATACTTTGTGTATAAGATCATTACAGGCATAAATACCTGTAAGCAACTGCAGGCAGCTTACCCGGACTATAACTTTGTGCCGGTTTACTGGATGGCCACCGAAGACCACGATTTTGCCGAGATCAACCACTTTAATTTGTTCGGGAAAGGCTACAAATGGCAGACAGAGCAGACAGGCGCTGTAGGCAGATTCTCAACTGAGGGCTTGGACCAGTTGCTGGACGAAATGCCTGAAAAATTTGCTGTGTTTGAGGAGGCTTACCGCAATAGCAAAACCCTGACCGATGCCACCCGTGCTATAACCCATAGTTTGTTTGCCGATTATGGTTTGGTAAGTATAGATGGGGATCAGGCTGAACTGAAAAAAGCACTAACGCCGGTTATCGAAAAAGAGCTGACTGAAAACCTTTCGCATAAACTGGTTTCTGAAACAAGCGCGCAACTGGAAGAACTGGGTTATAAACCACAGGTATATTCGCGCGAGATCAACTTGTTTTACCTGAAAGATGGACTGCGTGAGCGCATTGTGCAGGAAGACGGCAAGTATAAAGTACTGAATACCGATATCAGCTTCACACAGGAAGAAATACTACAACTAGCAAAAGAGCATCCGGAGCAGTTCAGTCCAAATGTTATACTTCGGCCACTGTACGAAGAGCTTATACTTCCGAATCTGGCTTATATTGGTGGTGGGGCAGAAGTGGTGTACTGGTTCCAGCTGAAAAAAGTGTTTGAAGCTTATAAAGTAGCTTTCCCGGTGCTGATGCTGCGCAACTCGGCTATGTACATTAACCGCGGCAATGCCAGCCGGATGCATAAACTTGGGCTCTCAGCTGAACAAATGTTCAAGCCATTCTTAGATCTGAAGAAATACTTGTCGAGCCAGCTGCACGAGGAAGAAATTACCCTGAAAGCGCAGCAGAAAACGGTGGAAGATGCCTTTAAGGAAGTGGAAAAGCTGGCCAAAAGTATAGACCCGACGCTGGTTAAAGCTGTAGCCGCCGAAGAGCAAAAGGCATACAATGCCCTGCAAATACTGGAAAAGAAACTATCCAAAGCCCGTGACAGTAAGCATGAGCAAACCTTTAAGCAACTCGAGAACCTGAAGGAGAAGTTGTTCCCGGGCGGTAGCCTGCAGGAGCGCCACGACAACCTGCTTAGCTATCAAGCCAATAACCCCGATTTTATACCTGCGTTGGTGGATGCCTTCGATCCGTTTGATTTGAAATTTACGATACTGGAAGAAGAGTAATGCTGAAAGCGGAACTACGGAAACTGATGCTGCAACAGCGTAGGGCATTGCCAGCTGAGGAAGTGCAGCGCCGCAGCAAAAGTATAGCCGATCAGTTTTTTGCTAATTTCAGTTTGCAGGCCGGGCAAACAGTGCATGTATTTCTGCCTATTGTTAAGAACAACGAAGTAAACACCTGGCCAATAATCGAGCGGTTACGATTGGAGCATCCCGAAGTGCGCGTAGCCGTACCCGTGACTGATGTGGAGCAGAATATACTTACCCACCACCACCTCACCGACGAAGCTATACTTATAGAAAACCCCTGGGGCATACCGGAGCCGCAAAACGCACAGCACATACTTGCCCCTGAAGTAGATATCGTGCTTATACCTTTGCTGGCATTTGATAAAGCAGGTCACCGCGTTGGGTATGGCAAAGGCTTCTACGACCGCTTCCTGGCCGACTGCCGTCTGGATGTGCTGAAAGTAGGTTTATCGCAGGAGCCGCCTGTAGAAAGTATAACCGACCCTAACCCATTTGATGTGCCGCTAGATGCCGTGGTGATGCCTAATGGTGTTTGGTGGAAGTAACTGATCTATTCGGACTTTCCTTCACGTTTGTCTTCTGCAGCTTCTTCCTTTCCTTCTTCAATTAATTCACCCGCTTCTTCCTGGGTTTGCTTGTCGGCTTCAGGCTCTTCTTGCTCATACTTGTTTTCCGGGGCAAAGCTTAGCCTGATAAATATCGGGAAGTGATCGGAGTCGATGTCAGGCAATCTTTTCATGCTCTCAACCTTAAAATGCGTGGAGTGGAAAACATGGTCCAGGGGCCAGCGCAGAATGGGGTAATTGGCATTAAAGGTGTTATAAAATCCTCTTCCAAGTCGGGGGTCCAGCAGTCCGCTTACCTCTTGGAAAAGCTCTGTGGTACGAGACCAGGCCACATCATTAAAATCGCCGGCTACTATAACCGGGTACTTAGAATTGGCAATGTCGCGGGCAATCATCACTATTTCAGCATCCCGTTTTTCAGAGGTGGCATCTTCGGTTGGTACAGGTGGTTTGGGATGCACCACATGCAACTCCACCCATGTGCCATTACGCAGCTTCACAAAGGTTTTAATAGATGGAATATCTTTATCGAGGAGGTAACTTACTTTTTGCTGGCGCAGCGGCAACTTACTATAAAGGTGCATGCCATACGTGTTTTCAAGCGGGATCTCTACGCGGTGTGGGTACTGTTTCGTGACATTTGCCAAACCCTGCTGCCATGCCAAATCTGATTCTAACAGCAAGACAATATCAGGCTCTTGCTTTTGTATAAGTGCGGCAAGCTTGCTATGCTCTTTGTTGTCCATAAACACATTCGAGACCAGCAAACTAATGTTGGTGTCTTCAGGTGTGTTTTCAGCAGCATCTTTAACCTCTTTGGGCGCCAGAAAAGTATAGGGGTAAATATTAACGGCCTGGTAAATGATAGCAATAGAGAGCGCTGCCAACAGAAACTTATCGCGTTTGCGCTCTTTGGGTGCCAGCCAAATGTAAAGTATAAAGCTAAAAACAGCCAGTGCAAAAAGCTGCAGACGAGGATAATCAAACACACGTACGTACCACTCCTGTGAGTGTAGCAAAGGTAAAAAGGTGGCGAGAATAGAAAACGTGGCCAAGGCTTGTAGTGTAATAACTAAAGCTGGTCGTCTGATAAGAGCAGGTGGTTTAGGTGCAGCTGACAAAGTATAGTTTAAACAGTATATGTGCTGCAGTACGCAATAGCGTTAACGAAGTTAAGATTGCAGCTTTGCAGAAAACATAACGCCCTGCTGATATTTACCAACAGGGCGTTTATACTTGCAGCCGGGGCTGTTATTTCTTCTTCTTGCCTTTGTTCAGGCTTTTCAGGTGCTGTACCGGTCCAAACTCAGCCTGCTCTATTGTTCTGCCGCCGATATAGATCTTGCGCAGCTGCACTTCTACAGGAGCCATTGTTTTGGTCATGTCCGAAGACACTACTTTGCTATAGAACTCTTTTGCTTTAACAGATGCGCCACGCTCAAAAGCATGTTTCTGCTCGTTTTTGCTAACCGGCATACCTGGTATAACCTGGTAAGTAGTGCAAACTACTTCGTATTTAGACTGGAAAGGCTTTACTACGCCACGACCAATTGCCTTTATCGGGCTTATTGCTTTTGTAAATAACTTCTTCATTTATGAACTATAGGGTAAAGGTTTTTTCATGCTATGCAAAATAATACAATATCCCGAAAGTTAAAGTTCACTGGCTAAATAAAAGTATGAATCCAATACAGATATAGGTATAGTTATACTTTAGGGGCAGGTTAATGTGCTGATTTACAGGCTATAGTACAGGCCTGATGCCGCGTGTCATCTCGCGTTTGCCGGGAGGGCCGGGCAATGCTTCTACTATAAATCCGGCCGCTTTCAGGTTACGTTTAAAAGCTCCTTTGGCGCAATAGGTTACCAGTATACCACCCGGGCGGGTAGCGTTGTATAGTTTGGCAAATACTTCTTCGGTCCAGAGCTCAGGTTGCTTTTCCGGGGCAAAGGCATCAAAATACACTACATCGTAGTAAGCTTCCGGCGGACAGAACTCTTCCAGTGTTTCGTGTATTTTTTGCAGCGTAAAGTACGGACTCAGGTCTACAGGCTCGTTCCAGGGAGCGGCATGCATCTTTTTAAAATTATCGAGTAGCTCCGGGTTCAAAATGAATTGCTCAAAATGCAGTTGCTCCACTACATCCATCGTTAAGGGATACTTCTCCAGGGTGTCGTACTGTACAAAGGCTTTCTGGGCAAGTGCAAAAGGCAACGTAAGTATGGCATTAAGGCCGGTACCGAACCCAATTTCAAGTATCTTTACGTCGCGCTTCTGTTCCAGGGCATACTCCAGTCCGTGCTTTATAAACACATGCTGCGACTCCTGCAACGCGCCGTGCACCGAATGGTAATGCTCGTTCAGATCAGGAACATACAGGGTGTTAGAGCCATCTTTGGTCTGGCGTATCTCGAGGTGCATGATTTTTATGGGTAAGCTACAAATGTAAACATATCCGCTAACTGTGTGCAAGTATTAATGATTAATTAGGAATGAATAATGACTAAAATATTTTGAATGTCTGAACCAAAGATAAATAATGAATTCTGGAATTAAGTGTGATTAAAATTCCTGTTCATCATTTCGCTCACACTTCATCTACGGTTCAGACAAACAACCAATAGCAACCAGCAATAAACTATGGCCCGCATAAAAGTAACTATACCACCCCACAAACATTTTACGGCAACTATACCGGTGCGCATAACCGACCTCAACTATGGTAACCACCTTGGCAACGATGCTTTGCTGTCTATTTTGCACGAGGCCCGCATGCAACTGCTTGGCCACTTTGGCTGGAGCGAACTGCAGATTGGCGGAGCAAGTATGATAATGGCCGACGTGGCGATAGAGTATAAAGGCGAAGGCTTTTACGGTGATATCTTAACCATAGCTCTGGCTTTCGACGACATCAGCAAGTATGGCTTTGATATAACTTACCATGTTACCAACCAGCTTGGCAAAGAAGTAGCGCGTGCTAAAACGGGTATGTTGTGCTTTAATTACCAGGAGCGGAAACTAATGGCACTTCCCGATGAAGTAAAGGCAAAAATTGAAACTAAAGCCTGAGTATTTTTGTAATTTTGTGGTATGAATTTGATCGCAGATATACCTGTTTTAAATAAAAAAGACATCCGTAAGCTAACGCTGGACGGCCTGAAAGCCTGGTTGGTGGAAAATGGTGAGAAGCCTTTCCGTGCCAAGCAGATCTATGAGTGGCTCTGGAAGCACTCTATTCAGTCGTTTGCGGAGATGAACAACGTTAGCCTTGCCCTGCGCGAAAAACTGGAGCAGCACTTTGCCATTAACGCCGTGCAGGTTGCTACCGAGCAGCTGAGCAACGACGGAACTATAAAATCTGCGTTTAAACTATACGACAGCAACATTGTAGAAGGCGTACTGATACCGCATGACGAGCGCAAAACGGCCTGCGTTAGTAGCCAGGTGGGTTGCTCGCTTACCTGCAAGTTCTGCGCTACCGGCTACATGGACCGCGTGCGTAACCTCGATGCCGCTGAAATTTACGACCAGGTAGTACGCATAAACGAGCAAAGCCTTCGCCAGTATGGTCAGCCGCTTACCAACATTGTATACATGGGTATGGGCGAACCAATGCTGAATTATGCCAACGTAATGCAAAGTATAGAGCGCATTACGGCACACGATGGCCTGGGTATGGCTGCGCGCCGCATTACGGTAAGCACAGCCGGTATTGCCAAAATGATCAAGAAAATGGCGGATGATGGTGTGAAAGCAAACCTTGCCTTGTCGTTGCACGCGGCAAACGACGAGAAGCGCAACCAGATTATGCCGATAAACGAAACCAACTCTTTGGAAGCGCTGAAAGATGCCCTGAAGCATTATCACCAGGTAACAGGCCGTAAGGTAACGTATGAGTATATCGTGTTTGATAACTTTAACGATACCCTGCAGGATGCCGAAGAACTGCTTCGTTTCTCGAAGATCATCCCTTGCAAGATCAACCTGATAGAGTATAACCCGATTGCCAATGCTGATTTTGTGAACACAGATGATGACCGCCTGCAGAACTTTATTTATTACCTGGCAGACCGTGGAGTGCAGGTAAACGTGCGCCGCAGCCGTGGTAAAGACATTGATGCTGCCTGCGGACAGCTGGCCGTGAAAGAGCAACAAACTACTTAAGTATACACACTACGCAACTATAAACTAAAAACGCCTGCTGTACTCAGCAGGCGTTTTTAGTTTTATGGGTTCTTGTTGTGTCTTCCTTCAGATTTGGGCCTTCCGCTCTGGGTATCATCTTTATCAGATGTTTCTTCTACCTCCCGCACAAACACGGCATGTACTTTTGGACGGATACGTTGGCCATATTTCTTAGCATACTGTTGGGTAAACTCAGCCCCGAAGAACACGATCATAGATGAATAATAGATCCAGACAAGTATAATGATGATAGAACCTGCCGCACCATAAGCTGAGCCCGGATCTGAAGTGCTGATGTACCAGCTAATCAGGAATTTACCTAGCCCAAATAGCAGTGCCGTTACCACTGCGCCAATAAATGTGTCTTTCCAGCGGATAATACCATCGGGTAGGTACTTAAAAATGAGAGCAAAAAGTAACGAAATAAGACCTACTGAAATTACAAAATCTATAATTCGGATAACCCATGCCCCAAGCCCCGGCAGCAAACTGGAAATAAACTCACTAAGCATTGCTATAGCCGTACTCATCACCAGCGAGATCAGCATAAGCAGGGCAATGCTCAGAATAATGCCAAACGAAGACAGCCTTTCTTTAACCATCCGTAGTATGCCATTCTCCGGCTTCACTTTCAGGTTCCAGACGCTGTTTAACGATTGCTGCAGTGTTACAAAAAAGGTAGTTCCGGCAAACACTAAGGTACCTATACCTACCCAAAGTGCCCAACCGGTCCCGCTGACCGATGCATTTTTAATGATGGTTTGTACTTCTGCTGCAGCCTGTGGCCCGGTGGCGGATGAAATCTGCTTAGATAGCTCGCCTGATACTGCCGCTTCTCCGAAAAAAAAGCCGGCTGCCTTAATGATAATAATGAGAAGTGGTGGAATAGAAAAGATGGCGTTAAATGCGAGTGCCGCTGCCAATCGCAACGACTCATTATCCAGGAATTCTGAAACTGATGCTTTCAGCAGGGAAAAAGTATCTTTAAGTGCGAATGCAGCCATATTATTTGTGCAATTTGTTTAGGTTACTGATTACGTTCTGCAAAACAGGATAGTTTGACTTTGCCCGTTACCGGCTGATGATATAAGTATAAGTACTAGTTGAAAGAGGTATAAAAACAAAAGGACTGCTAAAACTTAGCAGTCCTTTTGTTAGATCCGGTTTCTATGCCTTAATCTATAGTTTGTCTATGGTAGCAGTTAGGTTACCCTTTGCATTTATCACGGTGCGTATGGCAGTTGGTGTTAAATAAATGTTGTCCGGTTCTATAGCCTGTATCTTTCCTTTCAGCATCACCGATTCGTGCACACGGCCCTGTTTATCCAAAGCTTGCTGCAATGTTTTGTGCGCGTCTGTTAGCTGGTCTTTAACAGGGATGTTTACCTGCTGCTGAATCATATCCTTAAACTTATTCTTGGCTAACCAGCTGGCTGTGCTTAGTAGTTTATCCTTCGTCTCTAAAGTATAATCTACATCACGCACTTTTATAGATGAAGTAGCCGCATCGTAATATGGTGTGCCGCGCAAGTATACTTTACCTACAATCTTTTTAGTGAACAGGCCCGCTTTTGTTTTACCATCCACGTCCAGCATCAGCACCAACTGATCACCGCCCGGCGTTATACTTGCATCTTTTACAGTAAGCTGGCTTTTATCATCATCAAACTTATAGGTCTGGTTAGCTACTTGCTGTTGCAGCATTTTACTAGCGTGTGTGTAAGGTATATCAGCAGTTAACCCTACCTGAATGTTATCCGTCAGCTTATTGTCGAATACCAGTTTAGGTAGCGCTTTATTGGTTTTAACAGCAGGCTTACCATCGGTAGTTACATTTATGTAAGAAGTTATACCAATGCGCATAGCCAATGTGCCGTTGCGGGCCTGAAGCGGCGTAACACGCACATCCTGCGGCAATACTTGTAGCCAGGCATTCATGTCGTCGTTTACTTTAACGGGCTCCTGTAGCATTGTCCAGGCCTGTTGCACATATTTCTTAACATCTACCTGTTTCTGTAGTTCTGCATCAAGCTGTTTGGTTAGCGTTGCCATTTGTTTACGAAGCGCCGGCTCCACAAAGCGTGCCAACCCAATCTTTAGCGGGCCTAATTCTATCACAGGCTTAGTATTTCCCCATTCGAAGTCGCCGGTAGTGGTGGTTTTTAACTTATAATCTTCTGTAAGACCAATCTTACTTTCCGTATTGATAACCATATCAAACCTGGTGTCTTCGGTCTTGTCGATAGCCGGGCAAAGTTTGCAAGGGTCCCATTTCCAGCGCCCTTTTGCGTAGATATTCAGTGGTACACTAAAGTATATTTTATCTTTATCTGCCCTGATGCTCATGCGGCCATTCTTGCTAACAGTAACCGCTACGTCGTCATCGTCCAAGTTAGTATCCTTGTAAAGTACTCCTGCAAACTGACGATTCAGCATCTCTTCTAAGGTCGCAACCTGAACGCTTACAGGTATGGTTATAGAAGAAAGCCTTGGTTGGTATACTGGAGCTGCAGCTGCCGTAGCTTCTGGAGCTGCAGTCTGTAGTTTTGACGTGCTGGTGCAGCCTGTTAAGTATAGTATTGCTGATAGCAACAGCGCAGATATAAGGGATGTGTATCTCACAAGTTTATAGAGTTTTCTGAAATTACGGCGCAAGTTAGCACAGATTTAGTTTATGTAACAGAGGGGAGGTAGGAAGAGTGCCGGCGAGGGCTTTCTTTGCTGTCATCCCGAGCGAAACCGAAGGATCCCATTTATCCTAAAGATTACATTTGTACTGATTTGAACTAAGCAATACTTCCATAGTCAATTTCAATCCTGAGAGCTTTATTCACCTACAGTTGTCATAGCTGGCTTTGGTGCGCTCATGGCCGCGGGGCCCCGTCTTCGGGTATCGCGCTGCTGATTTGAAGCTCCCCTCGTACCTCGGGTTGCCTTCGGCACCGCGACAAATCAAAGGCGCTCAACCCAAAGACTGATATGGTCCGATAGCTAAGCTATAGTTAATTTGAGTTCTATAGTTTTATAGCTTTTCTTGTGGTTGTATTTCCGTAGGGACAGGTCACGACCTGTCCGCCCATGGTCTATAACTATAAAACCAAAGCTCGAACTATAGCAATGGCAGAAAGTCCCCCTTTGAAGGGGGCGAAGGGGGATGTTTAACGCCAACTATAAAATCAACCCAGATATCTCAAGCTGTTCGAGATGACAGAAAAAAGTAACAGAAGCTCCCTCTCCTGTTTTTAGGAGAGGGATGGGGTGAGGTAAAACAAAAAAGGCGACACATCGCTGCATCGCCTTTTTCTAAAACTATAGTTCTGCAAACCTATACAGCCTGCTCTTGCTTCATCTTTTTCAAATTCAGCAGCATATCCGCAGTCATCGCATCCAGGTCGTAAGCTGGTTTCCAGTTCCAGTCCTGTTGTGCGGCGCTGTCGTCTATGCTTTGTGGCCACGAGTCGGCTATTTGCTGGCGCGAGTCTGGCTTGTAGCTGATCTCAAATTCCGGGATATGTTTCTGGATTGACTCAGCGATCTCTTTTGGTGAGAAGCTCATGGCGCTCAGGTTATACGAGCTGCGAACTTTTACTTGCTCTGCCGGGGCATGCATCAAGTCCAATGTAGCTTTCAGGGCATCTGGCATGTACATCATCGGCAGGTAGGTGTTCTCGCTCAGGAAGCATTCGTAGCTGGCGCTTTCCAAGGCCTGGTGGTAAATATCAACGGCGTAATCTGTTGTACCACCACCTGGTAATGCTTTGTAACCAATAAGGCCAGGGTAACGCAGGCTGCGCACATCCAGGCCATACTTCTCGAAATAATATTCGCACCAGCGCTCACCAGCCTGTTTACTGATACCATACACCGTGTTAGGGTCCATGATCGTGTGCTGCGGCGTGTTCTGGCGTGGGGTGTTCGGTCCGAAAACAGCAATAGAGCTCGGCCAGTATACCTTCTCTACTTTATGCTCCAGGGCCAGGTCCAGCACATTAAACAGGCCGTCCATGTTCAGCTTCCATGCAAATTTCGGATTTTTCTCGCCGGTTGCTGACAGCACCGCTGCCAGGTGGTAGATCTGCTTGAATTTATATTTTGCTGCCAGTTCGCCCATTGCTTTTGGGTCCAGCACATCTATTTTCTCGAAAGGGCCTGAATCGCGCAGGTCGACATTTTTAGGTGCTGCAATATCTGCCGCCACTACATTGCTTCCGCCATACATATTACGCAGTTCCATGGTTAGTTCTGAGCCAAGCTGGCCACTCGAACCTATTACCAATACCGTATCACTTGTGTTTGCCATAATTACGCTAAATCGTTTGCACAAAGTAACCTATTTCAATGCAATCCTGAAAGTATAACTTATAAGAAACACAGGTGCTTGTATGATTTGGATAGGAGAAAGTTGCTTAAATACAAAAAGAGAGTGCCTGCGTATTGCAAGCGCTCTCTAAAACCAAACTAATCTAACACTTATTACACACCTTGTAACAAAGGTAACTAACTGGTTGCAGCCCCGGAACAGCATGCCGCAGACTTAAAGATTAAATAACATTAGCCTGAAAAGCAGCCTGGATGTTACTGGCTTGTGCAACGGATTTGCCTATATTTGTAAGAATTAGCCTGTGTTTTACAAGACGGCCTGTACATGACGTTTGAAGAATACCTTGTAAAGAAACGCATTAATAAAGCTGCATTTGTGGCTGGCGACCCTGCGCGGTTTGCTGCCTGGGAAGACATGTATACCCAGATGCACCCGAACAGCTTTTATATTGCCGTAAAAATGGTGATAAATGATGTGCGGTTAAGGTATCATTTAGCGGAAAAAGATGTGCCAAAAGCTGCTCCGGCAACTGCTGCACCACGCCCGGTTATGCGTCGTGCCGCTCCGGCTGCAGAAGCAACACAACCTGCTGTTCCACAGGAAACATTAGAAGCCACACCAACTCCAAAGCCGCGGCCAGTAGTTAAGCACCCAACTATAACCAAGCCAACTATAGCCGAAGGCGAAACTATAAATCCGGAAGAAACTAAACCTGCTGAGCCAGCTAAGCCAAGGCCGGTAATCAAGCGACCAATTATAGCTAAACCTGCAGCTACTGCAGAGGGCGAAACTCCGGTTTCAGAAAGTAAGCCTGCAACAGAAGGTACCACGCCAACCAGACCACGGCCGGTAATTAAGCGTCCTGCCGCTTTACAGAAACCTGCTACAGAAGGAACAGAAGCTACCAAAGCTTCAGAGCCAACTATAGTTCCGGAAGCCGAAACGCCTAAACCACCAGCGCGCCCAAGACCTGTTATAAAAAGACCGACTGCCCTGCAAAAGCCAACAGAAGAAAAACCTGCGGATGTAGAAGGTCCATCAACAGAGATAACTAACGGAACTATAAAGCCAGCAGAAACTATAGTTTCAGGAGAGGCGGAAACGCCAAAACCTGCCCGGCCACGACCGGTAATGAAACGACCTGTAGCTCTGCAGCAGCCACTTGTAGCAGAAGAAGCTAAACCTGAAGCTGAAAAGTCGGAAGAGCAGCCAACTATAAACGCTGCCGAAGAACCTGTTCCTGCGCCAAAGCCACCAAGGCCGCGACCTGTAATTAAAAGGCCAACGCCTGCTACAGAGTCAACTATAAGCGAAGCGAAACCGGAAGAACCAACGCAGCCAACTATAGCTGAGGCAAAAGCTGAGCAGCCTGAACCGGAGGTACCAACAGACGAAACTATAAAACCAAAGCCGCCACGTCCGCGCCCTATTATCCGGAGGCCACCGCCTAAACCAGATGAGACCGGCGACGCAACCGGCGTATAACTATAGTTTATAACTTATCCAGAACTAAAAACGAACAACGATAAACGAATAACGAAATATGTACGAAACCTTAAAACCTGACCTGGAACAACAGCTGGAAGAAATAAAGGCTGCCGGACTATATAAGCAAGAGCGCATTATTACTACGCCACAGGGCGCCGACATTGATACCACACAGATGCACCATGTGCTTAACTTCTGCGCCAACAACTACCTGGGCTTATCGGCTCACCCAAAGGTAATTGAAGCTGCCAAGGAAGCTATTGATACACATGGCTACGGCATGAGCTCAGTGCGTTTTATCTGCGGTACCCAGGATATTCATAAAGAGCTGGAGCGTAAGTTATCTGAGTTCTTAGGCACTGAAGATACAATCCTTTACGCCGCCGCTTTCGATGCGAATGGTGGTGTGTTTGAGCCTTTGTTTGATGCCGATTCAGCTATTATTTCGGATGCGCTGAACCATGCTTCAATTATAGATGGCGTGCGTTTGTGTAAGGCACAGCGTTTCCGTTATAACCACAACGACATGGCCGACCTGGAAGCAAAGCTGCAGGAGGCTGTAAATGCCAATACAAAACACCGCATTATAGTTACCGACGGTTCATTCTCGATGGACGGTACAGTTGCACAGCTGGATAAGATCGTAGCACTGGCTGACAAGTATAAAGCGCTGATCATGGTAGATGATTCGCATTCTACTGGCTTTATGGGTAAGACCGGCCGTGGCGTGCACGAGTACCACAACGTAATGGATAAAGTGGACATCATTACAGGTACGCTGGGCAAAGCACTGGGTGGTGCCATGGGTGGTTTCACATCCGGTAAAAAAGAGATTATTGAGATGCTGCGCCAGCGTTCGCGTCCTTACCTGTTCTCTAACTCACTGGCTCCGTCTATAGTGGGCGCTTCTATTGCCGTATTGGATATGCTGAGCTCAACCACTGAACTGCGCGATAAGCTGGAGTGGAACACCAAATATTTCCGTGAGCAGATAACAGCAGCCGGTTTCGATATTAAGCCAGGCGATCACCCGATTGTACCGGTTATGTTGTACGATGCACCGCTGGCACAGGAATTTGCAGCCCGTATGCTGGACAGAGGTATTTATGTGATCGGTTTCTACTACCCGGTTGTACCAAAAGGCCAGGCCCGTATCCGTGTGCAGCTGTCTGCCGTGCACGACAGAGTACATATCGATAAATGTATTGCCGCCTTTACCGAAGTAGGCAGAGAGCTTGGTGTGATCAAGTAAGATTATCCCTCGTGAATAATAAAAAGGCCACTCTTATAACAGGAGTGGCTTTTTTCTTGTTGAGTTTTAGTAACTTGATGTTTAAACTATAAATCTGGAATGGAATTGATCTCGTTTGGCAGCAGCAACTTTACCTATAGTTTGATAATCACGCTGATGATTATCTATTATGCAGGAGCGTTGGTGTCGCTTATTCACCTGATTTTTAAAACAGATTACGATCTGAAAGAGCGCCTGCTCTGGATGCTGGTGCTATGGCTTATACCTATACTTGGATTAATATTCTACTGGGTAAGCTGGCGGAAACGTAAAGTATAAACTTAGTACTGGCGCTGGTATCTAACCGGTGTCGCAAAGTGTGCGCGAGTCTCCAGACTCGCTGGGAAATCAGGCAGCACTCACCGATTTTTCGGATGGGCTTATAGTTGCACGTTGGTCCGTATCGAACAGGAACTGGTTAAGCTTTACGCGCAGGTCAGCAGAAGATAAGTTACGGAAAGCTTCGCCGTTTCGCACCAAGGCAATCTGCCCGGTCTCTTCCGAAACTACCAAAACTATACTGTCTGTGATCTCCGTTAAACCGATAGCTGCACGGTGCCTCAGACCCATAGAAGCCGGAATCTCCTGGTTCTCAGAAACCGGAAGTATACAGCGCGCCGCTTTTATTCGATTGCTTGCTATAATTACGGCACCATCGTGTAGCGGGCTGTTCTTGTTAAAGATCGACATCAGCAAACGCTTCGAGATAACGGCATCAATCAAATCCCCTGACTCGGCATAGTATTTCAACTCAGAGCTTTTTGCAAATACAATAAGGGCACCCGTATTTTTAGCGGCCAGTGATTTTGCAGCTTCTATAAAAGGCGTTAAGCTCAGTTTTTCTGTTTGCTCGCGGCGCCACGGAAATCCCCAGAAACGGTCGTGGTTAAAGGCGGTGGTTTTACCTATTAATAACAGGAAACGGCGGATCTCAGGCTGGAACAGGATAATGGCAGCAAGCACACCCACCCCCATAAACTGCCCAAGTATAATACTGAGCAACTCCATGCCGGCGGCACGCACCACCAGGTATAGCAGGTAAATAGAGAGCAGGCCTAAAAAGATCTTGAGCGCCACACTACCGGTAAGCAGCTTGTATAGTTGGTATAGCAGCGCCGTTACGAGCAGAATGTCGATGATGTCGAGAAACTCGATCTCTAAAAACCCTATTGTGAATAAGAATGTCAAAGTGTTGTTTTCTTGTATAGTTCTATTGCCTGCTTAGTTTCTTTTACGTCGTGTACACGCAAAATATTGGCTCCCTTCATCAGGGCAATGGTATTTACAACTATCGTTCCGGTTAAGGCATCAGCCTGGTCAATGCCCAGTGTTTTGTAAACCATCGATTTACGCGACATGCCCGCAAGTATAGGTAAGCCCAATATACGCAAATCTTCCAGACGGTTCAGTAACTCGAAGTTATGTTCTGTAGTTTTTGCAAAGCCAAAACCGGGGTCAAGTATAATATCGTTAACGCCGAGGCGGGTAAGCTTAGCCACCTGTTGCTGCAGCTCGTCCAGCACTTCTATCGTCACATCGCTATAGTTGGCCATAGTTTGCATGGTTTGCGGTGTGCCGCGCATGTGCATCAGTATGTACGGAACCTGCAGTCGGGCCACGGTCTCAAACATCTTTTCATCCAAAGTGCCACCTGCCACGTCGTTTATGATAGCTGCGCCTGCGTTTATACTTGCTTCGGCCACATCAGCCCTGAATGTATCCACTGAAAGTAAAACATCCGGAAACTCCCGAACTATAGATTCGATGGCAGGTATAAGCCTGTCATGTTCTTCCTGAGACGAAATATCTGCTGCGCCGGGACGCGTGGAATAACCACCAATATCGAGTATGTCGGCCCCTTCAGCCAGCATAACGCGGGCACGTTCAATGGCTTCTTCGGTGGAGCTCAGGCGGCTGCCGGGGTAAAAAGAATCGGGGGTAACATTCAGGATGCCCATCACCAGCGGCGTGTCCAGGGAGAGGAGCTTTCCGCGACAGTTAAGTGTGGTTTTTTTCTTAAAAAGCGTATCTTTCGATTCCAATGTAGGCACCTTGGTCTATTGATTTTAAAATTAAAGCTAAAAAGTTGATTAGTCAAACACTCCAGGAATATAATCAGGTAGTACAGCGCTGCAAAGACACTTTTGTGAAGAAAACAAAAGATTATGGCACGGCTTGGCGCGTGCTGCGACTGCCTTCTATTACCGATCAGATCTTTATTAAGGCGCAACGCATCCGCTCTATTCAGGAGAAGGGCAAGCAGCTGGTGGAAGACGACATCCGCGACGAGTTTGTAGGCATTATTAACTACTGCGTAATTGCCCTGATGCAGCTTAGTTTGCCAGCCGATGCCGAACAGACGTTGCCAGCCGAAGAAGTAGAGCGCCAGTATACGCACCACATCGAAGAGAACATAAAGCTGCTGACGGCCAAGAACCACGATTACGGCGAAGCCTGGCGCGACATGCGTGTAAGCTCCATCACCGACATTATCCTGATGAAACTATACCGCACCAAGCAGATAGAAGACAACGAAGGCCAGACGCTGATCTCGGAAGGTGTGGAAGCCAACTACCGCGACATGATCAACTACGCCGTTTTTGCGCTGATAAAGCTGGGTTTTGCGGAGAAGGTGCAGTAAGTTATAGTTTATAAATTTGGCTATAGTTGTAACATTCTTTAGTGTCATCCCGAGCGCAGCCGAGGGATCTTATACTGCACAATAGGTGGGCACATAAGATGTCTCGACTGCGCTCGACATGACAGGTTGATTAAATTACAAGAAATGAAATACTTTATAGTTATTGCTGTAGCTCTACTTTGTATGACTTCTTGTAGTAACTCAAAGAGCTATAGTATTGATGGTATAGAGTATACTGTAACTCCTGTTGATAGCTCTTTAAATTTATTGGTTGAGACCAATGAATTTTCTGGCGTTATATTTAATGAGAAGACAAAGCCATACCGTGATATCTTCTCATTTAGGATGTTGGTTAGACCAACTAAAGAAGAAAAAATTACGGCTTTTACACCGTCTCTTGAAGAAATCATCAAAGCCGAGAGAATTCTAAAAAGATGTGTTGAAGTCGATAAGATTGGTGCTGACAGTATGGAAATATCGGATGGCTCAATTCAAGAATTATCTAACTATAGCAGGCAGTATTTTGGAGCAGTTAATGAAAAAGGTCAAAAGCTTATTTGGATTAACTGTTTTGCAAAACAGAGTGCCTTTATTAATCCTACTTGGAAAATAGAAGAAGTTTCTGTAGATGATGGTGGAGACTGGTTCTTTAATATAATTACAAATATTGATACAGATGAATGTTACGGTTTCTTTAGAAACTCAATTGGTGGTTAACTCCACAACTATAAACTTATTAACTTTCTAAACCTCTAACTTTCTAACTGAAAGCAGAACCATGAAATACATCACCAAATTCTTCTGGCTCTTTGTGGGCGTGCTGTTCATCTTTTCAGGGTTGATCAAGATAAACGACCCGGTAGGCACTGCCATTAAACTGGAAGAGTATTTCGAAGTTTTCTCGACAGACATTGCGCCGTTCTTTAAATCGCTGGAGCCGGCCGCGCTGTTTCTGTCTATTTTCCTGAGTGCACTGGAGATTGTGCTGGGCGTGGCGCTGCTCGTGCGCTGGAAACTGAAAGAAGTGTTGTGGCTACTGTTGGCCATGATCGTGTTCTTCACTTTCCTGACGTTCTATTCAGCCTATTTTAACAAAGTAACCGACTGCGGCTGCTTCGGCGATGCTATAAAGCTTACGCCTTGGGAATCGTTTACCAAAGATGTGGTGCTGCTGGTGATGATCATCGTGCTGCTGATGACCCAGCGTTACCTGCAACCGTTTATCAGCCAGAAGGTGGGCGCAGCTATAACCGCGCTTACAGCTATACTATCGGTGGGCATTGGCTGGTACGCTTACGAAAACCTGCCTTACATCGACTTCCGCGCTTACAAGATTGGTAACAACATCCCAACACTCATGAAGCCATCGGCACCGCTGAAGTATAAGTATGTGATGACGAAAGGCGGCGAAGAACAGGAGTTTACAGAATACCCAACTGACACCACCTGGGCCTTTAAAGAAATGGTAGCTGTTAATCCGGAAGATGGCCCTAAGATTACAGATTTCAACGTTTGGAACGATGAAGGCGACCATACGCAGGAGGTATTGACCGGTACTAAACTGGTTATAGTGGTGCAAAACGTAGCCAAAGCCGGCACCGAAAATTTTGATAAGATAAATGCGCTGGTTGCAGCAGCAGAGAAGCAGGGCATTACACCTATAGTTATTACCAGCAGTGGAGCACAGGAGTTTGAAGCATTCCGACACGAAGTAAATCTGGCAGCCCCATATTTTTTTGGCGATGGTACAGTGCTTAAAACCATTATCCGCTCAAACCCGGGTATATGGCTTCTGAAAGACGGCACCACCAAAGGCCTGTGGCACCACAACAATACGCCAACTATTGAGGAAGTGAAGCAGTTGTTACAATAGGATATATGCAGCAGATTCAAGCGGGAGATATTATCTCTTATACACAAATGTGCCTTTCGGAAGGTCATTCTTTGCAACGGGGAATGAATTTCCAAATTGGTGGCAGGGTAAGCGTTATCCTAATGTCTGTGCGTAAAGGTGCTCCTTATGCGGATAGGTTGGAAGACGATGGAGAAGTTTTAATTTATGAAGGACATGATGTCCCTAAAAATGAAGCTGCATATCCAAAGTTAGTTGATCAGCTAATGGAAACTCCAAAAGGTACTCCAACTCAAAACGGGAAATTCTTTAAGGCCGCCCATGATTTTAAAGATGGTGGAGCAGAACCTGAACTGGTGAAGGTATACGAGAAAATTAAAGATGGCATTTGGGTTTATAATGGTGTCTTTGAGCTAATTGATGCCTGGGAAGAAATAGGTGATAACAGAAGTGTTTTCAAGTTTAAGCTAAGAGTAACTGATAGGACTGCATCACAAAAAACTGAAAGAGCTGAAGAGCTTAAAGATTTAAATCATAATAGAATGATCCCTACTTCAGTTAAACTAGATGTTTGGAAGCGTGATAAAGGTAAATGTGTTGAGTGTGGTAGCAGTGATAACCTTCATTTTGACCATATTTTACCCTTCTCAAAAGGTGGCACATCTCTTAAAACAGATAATATCCAATTGCTTTGTGCAAGACATAATTTGCAAAAAAGCGATAAAATAGTTTAAAGCAATTATACATGAAATTTCTAGGATTTATACTTAGCCGACTGGGGCACGGCCTGCTGATCATGCTGGGTGTGTTGGTGGTGGTATTTTTCCTGTTCAACGTGCTGCCTGGCGACCCGGTGGCGATGCTGGCTGGCCAACGCTCCGACCTAAGCACGCGCGAAGCCATTACCAAAGACTTGGGTCTGGATAAACCATTACCGGCGCAGCTGCTATACTATATAAATGATGTGTCTCCGCTATCGGTGCACGAAGACACCGAAGCTAACCAGGAGAAGTATGAATACAGCAAACTGGCAGATTTCGGCGAAGATGCTATAGTTTGGAAGACGCCTTACCTGCGCCGCTCGTTCCAGAGCAATAAATCTGTAACCGATATCCTGTTAGACCATTTTACAGGCACCTTATGGTTGGCTGTGGCGGCCATGCTTATTGCGACGGTGTTTGGTATACTTTTCGGGGTGCTGGCTTCACTCAGGCCGCATAGTACCTTAGATCATACCTTAATAACCACATCTGTGCTGGGTATTTCGGTACCCTCGTTTGTGGCGGCTATACTTATTGCTATTACCTTCGGCTTTTACTGGAGCGACTGGACCGGCCTGAGCCTGACCGGGCAACTATACGAGATCGATCCTTTTGAAGGAAAAGAGCTGAAACTTCGCAATTTGTTGCTTCCGGCTTTTGCGTTAGGTATTCGCCCGTTGGCGGTTATAGTTCAGCTTACGCGCAGCTCCATGCTCGATGTCATGTCGCAGGACTATATTCGTACGGCACGTGCCAAAGGACTGAACCGAAGCAAAGTCATCGTTAACCATGCGCTCAAAAATGCACTTAACCCCGTAGTTACCGCTGCTTCGGGTTGGATGGCTTCGCTCATGGCCGGTGCCTTCTTTATCGAGTACATCTTTAACTGGAAAGGTTTAGGCTCGGTAACAATACAGGCTGTGCAGAATCTCGACTTTCCGCTGGTAATGGGAGCCACGCTGTTTGTAGCTTTCCTGTTCGTGCTCATCAACATCTTCGTAGACCTGCTCTACGCCGCCTTAGACCCAAGGGTAAAACTTGACTAACGCTTCGCTAATTATGAATGATTTTTATACTTCTGCATTATCCGATCAATTCATAATTTCTAATTCATAATTTCTAATTCTAAAGAAGATGCTGATCTTTTTACTCGGTATGATGGGCAGTGGCAAGTCCACGTTAGGGAAGGAGCTGGCTGAGAAACTGGGCTATACTTTCCTGGACCTGGATGCGGTTATCGAGGAGAGAGAGCAACGAACTATAGCACAAATCTTTGAACAGGAAGGGCAGGAGCGATTCCGGGAACTGGAGCATGAAGCGTTGCAAAGTATAATTGCGAACTATAGTCAGGCTATAGTTGCTACAGGCGGCGGCACACCCTGCTTTTTCGATAACATGGCACTTATGAATGCAGCCGGAGAAACCATCTTCCTGGACGTGCCACCTGAAATTTTAGCTGAAAGACTCTCACAGTCAGACCTTAACCTGCGCCCTTTACTGACGGGCAAAACACAATCCGAACTAATCTCGTTCTTAGGCAAAACATTAGCAGAACGTCGCCAGTTTTATGTGCAGGCAAAGCACCTAGTTGCAGCGCCAACGTATACTAGTAATGCATTGCTGGCGTTGCTTCGGCTATAAGTATAGCTTCCTGATACCCTGTTTTTGTTCTATCCCCGACGAAGCAACATTCAATTTTAGTTAGTTTGGCGGCCTGAAAGAACTAAAGCGTAACTATAAACTATGAAACCTAATCACAAAGGACGAGCTCAGATCTTCCAGAACCCTGTTTTGGAGCGGCTCACCAGAACGCACATTGCCCTCCCGATTTTTATCTTTATAGCTATTTCGGTAGGCTTGATTTACTACGGGCTGACGTACGGCTTTATAGACGTGCTGGAAGCCATTGGCCTTTTTTTCCTGGGTTGGTTTATTTTCAGTCTAATGGAATACTCGGCACATCGCTTTATCTTTCACATGGATACCGATACGCCGGTAAAAGCCAGAATTCAGTATACTTTCCATGGCAACCACCACGAGTACCCAAAAGACAAAGAGCGCCTGGCTATGCCACCAATTGTTAGTGTGCTGATCGCCTCGTTCCTGTTCTTTGTGTTTAAGCTGATATTCGGGCAGTTGGTGTTCGGAATTGTAGCCGGCGTATTGTTTGGGTATGCCATGTATCTGTTAGTGCATTATGCTGTGCACGCCTATGCTCCGCCTAAAAACTTCCTGAAAACGCTCTGGATCCATCACAGCATCCATCATTATAAAGATCCTGAAGTAGCCTACGGTGTATCGTCTCCGCTATGGGATTACCTTTTAGGTACGATGCCGAAAAGGGCTAAATAACTTTTAATAGAATTCTAACTAAAGTATAGCAGGGAAGTCAATGACTTCCCTTTTCTGTTTCTTTTAAAAAATAATAGGAGGATTTTTTATATAGGAGAATTTCAATGTTTTAACATGTAAGTTGTTCAGGTACAGTTTAAAGGGTTGCACTTAACCAATAATATTTAATTTTATGACAAGCTGATCGGTAGCTAAATGACTGTATAACAGGGTAGTAAGTTGTGGGCGTTATATGATATATGAAAAGATGTACATATCTTAGCATTACTATTTAAGTAACATCGGTTACACATTCATGTGATTGAAATACCCTAAAATGAAGAAGCAAGTAGCTTACAAATTAGTACTCATTCTCTTTTTCATAATAAGTGGTTTAGTTGTAGTGCCTGTAGGCGCACAAGTCAGTATTCCGCCAATGGTAGCCCAAGGGTATCAGCTTAAACACCACTACTCTCAAGATTTTAACACATTACCGGCTTCCGGCAGCAGCTCCTGGGCAAATGGCACTTCTTTGCCTGGTTGGTACGCTGTTCAGAAAAACGGAGAATTTAAAACCTCCATTATTGCTAACAATGGTGATACAAGGGGCTTTGCTTTGTACAGCTTCGGAAGTGTTGCTGCCACCGATCGTGCCTTAGGCGGGCATGGCGCAGAAGGTTGGCAAGGCTATTATTATGCACTTCGGTTCAAGAACGACTCTGGCAGAACTATAAAACATATTAATGTAAGTTTCGCCATAGAGCAATGGTACTGGACCAAAACGGCATCTTCCCCTTTTAGCTTTTCCTATAAAACAGGAGCTTCGGTTACAAACCCTGCAGATGCTACTGGCTGGACAACAGTTACTAACCTGGCAGGAAGTATAAAAGCAGCATCTGCTACCGCCAATGCAAAGCCATTATCCGGAAATGATGCAGCAAACAGAATACAACTTCAGGATCTTATACTTCAGGTAAATCTGGCACCAGGCGATGAGCTGATGCTGCGCTGGGAGCAACAGGATGCCGTATATGAATCAAACAATAAAGGTGAGTATCCATCAATTGCACTTGATGATGTACAGGTGGAGTTTGTTCAGAATGATGTATTCTATGCGATAGGTAAAGTGCTTAGTAACATTTCTAACTGGACAACAGACGGGACAACAGCGGGTCGCACACCAACTAATTTTACTGATGTTGAGCAACTGTTTGTTGTAAACACGGCTGGTAGCTATAAATTAAGTAAAGGTCTTGCTATATCCGGCGTAAACTCAAAGCTTATACTTGGGCAGGGCACTGATATTACAACCCTAACGGTACCCAATAAATATGCCCTTAAAGGCTCTGTAGACATAGCTGATAATGCCACACTGATTTTAAATCATGCATCTGTAGCGCCAACCTTTGGCAGTCTTGCCTCAAACAGTACCGTAGTTTACACCGATAGTACTTCTGCCCCGATTGGCGGCACTTATGGAAACCTGCGGATAACTGGCGGAAGGCAAAAAACCATAGATACAAACCTGCTGGTAAAAGGTAAACTTTGGCTGGATGAAACGAGCATCATGCTCCGCAACAGCGTGCTTACCTTAGATAATGGCGCAACCCTGGAAGCTGTAGGAGATGCTGCTCTTATTAAAATGAATGCAGGTGCAAGTATAAAACAGTATGTGCAGGGTGGCGGCAGCAACTTTTTGCCAATTGCCTCTGAAACTGGGTATGCACCCGTTAAAGTAGCACTGCCAGCTGGTAATACACCGCGTTATGTCAGTATAAATGTAACAGATGGGATATATGTACGCTACGATGCTAATCAGCAGGGAGTAGGTGAACCGGTACGAACTGAAGTGGTAAATAAGGTTTGGAATATCAGCCAGGAGGGGGCTACTACTCCGGATGCCACTGTTACATTTTACTGGAATGTCGCTGACGAGCTGCCGAATTTTGATCGGAACCTGGCAGAACTGGCGTATTATAATGCTGCGAAAGAAGCCTGGGAAGCAGCGGGTGCATCAAGCACAACCGGTGCGCGCGTTGCAGCTACCACTCCAGCTAATTATATGGGGCAAACCAATGTAAGAAGTGGTATGTATGCTGTTTGGCAACCTCCACGCGGCCCATTGCCAGTAGAGCTAACAACATTTACAGCAAACTATAAAAACGGGTTTACCACCCTGAACTGGAGCACGGCATCAGAGTACAATAGCAGTTACTTTGTAATCGAAACAAGTACGGATGGGAAACATTTCAGCAAAGTAGGGGAGGTAAAAGCGGCAGGTTTCAGTACGGTTAATAAAGATTACACTTTCACGCATCAGCCAACAGGTAACGGTATTATTTACTATAGATTAGCAGAATATGCTGTAAATGGTACGAAGTCCTATTCTAAAATAGTGGAAATAAATGCCAGGCAAACAGGTGCTGTAAGGATAGACATGTTCCCAAATCCAAGTAAGGGAAAGCTATACCTGGCATCTGCAACTATAACCGGCATTGTAAATGTAGTACTTTGCGATATTACAGGTAAGGCCATACTTACCCAACAAGTAGCTCTGGAGGCTGGTCAGCCATCAGAGATAAATCTGAAGCATTTGATGGAGGGTATATACCTGGTGCAGGTGCATAGTAGTGCCGGACGGCAGGTAATGAGGTTGCTGCATTCCCCCAATTAAATAAATCAAAAAGGAGCCTTTTGGCTCCTTTTTTATCTTCTGAATCTTCTGAATATCCAGGCAATCAGAAGTATAACTATAACAATAACAACGAGAGCAGTCCACATGCCTGCTTCAAAAATGTCTCCGACCAGTTCGCAACTGCTCAGTGTAAAAGCCATTAATATTAACAGCGTTGCTAAATATGTTCTTAAGTTGTTCATAGTTGTATCGTTTATGTCGGATGATGAGCCAGTATAGTGGTGCTATCTGAAGCCCATCATATGAAAATATACCTATCAGTAAATACTGTATTGTGGCGCAAAAGGTTGAGCGTCATTCGCCTCAGGTGGTGAAACAGCAACCATCAGAGGTCCCTCAATGGTATACATCTGCAACTATAGAAAAAATAGTGCTTACCGAGGCTACTATGCTTGTTTATAGTGTTTTAACTATATAAATTGTGTACGTAATATTTCAAGATAATATTTGCTTTAGCCTGCATTATCAATTCCTAAGCCCTCCTTTGGGGACAGAAGCAATAAGTTAGTAGTGTTGGAGCGAGAGAAGAAGTGATTTGTTTCTGTTTTATTATATACATTTTTTATGCAACAACTTTACTCCAAGGCCTCAGTCGGCCTTAGAACAAGCTTACCACATTCTGTTGAAACAGGAAGCGCAAAGCTTGGCTTACCCAACAGCAGAAAATCTGTTAAAGCAATTTCGCTACTTCTTTTCTTTGCTTTGTTTTTTTCGCTTAGGCTAGGTTACGGGCAGAGTACCTACTCCTGGCAACCAGTGGGCAAGGCAGGCATTTCTGTTGGTGCTGCCACTCATACTTCTATTGTCTTAGATGCCCAGGGCGTACCTCACATTGCTTTTTATGGTGATGCAGGTACTGGTATTGGTACACGTGGTATGGTTATGAAATACGATGGTACAAACTGGGTAGCAGTTGATATTTTCGGCTTTTCAGATGGTGTCATCAACTCAACATCATTGGCAATTGATGCCAACAGTAAACCATACATCGCTTACCAGGACTCAGATGCCGGTAAAAATAAAGCAGTAGTAAAAACCATTAGAGATGGTCGTTTCAGGCTGGTTCGTTATGATGGCTTATTCCCTAATGAAGGGACTGGTGCTTCTGCAGCAGGCGATAACCCTTCGATAGCGCTGGATAAAAGCGGGGTGCCTTATGTAGCTATCCAGGACGAACTAAATGGCAACAGGCTTACCGTGTACAAATTTATAGGTAATAGCTGGGTTATGGTTGGGGCGGCTGGCTTTTCTGCAGGTGTAGCCTACAATCCATCACTTAAATTAAATGCTAATAATGTGCCTTATGTTGCTTACCAGGATGGAGGCAGTGCAGGCAAAGTTACAGTTATGAAGTATAACGGCACTGACTGGGAAAATGTAGGTACTGCCGGCCTTTCTGATGATGTAGCTACTGAGCCTTCGCTTGCACTTGGTAGCAACGGCATGCCTTACGTGGCTTATTCTGAAGGTAGTGATAAAATGGCTACTGTCAAGAAGTTTAACGGATCGGCCTGGGAAGGAGTAGGAGCTACAAAGTTCTCTGTTAGCGGTGCCCTCACCATTTCACTAGCTTTAGATGCTGCTGGAGTTCCTTATGTGGCCTACCGCGACTTTGGGAATGGCAACGAAGCTACTTTAATGAAATTTAACGGCACTACTTGGGATGCAGTAGGCACAAGTGCTTCAGCAGGTGCGGCGTATTATACTTCTTTAACTATAGATGCTTATGGCACGCCCTATGTAGCTTTCCAGGATGGGGAAAATGGTAACAAAGCTACTGTTATGAAGTTTGTGCCAGCAGCACCTGCTATTACTGTGCAACCGGTTTCTAAAAGTGTTACAGCAGATGCCGGTGTTAACTTTTTGGTAGAGGCTACAGGCGAGGGCACGGTACGTTACCAGTGGCAGGTTAGCCAGGATGGCGGCTCCACTTATTTAAATATACAAGATGGCTTAGGTTATACAGGAGCAGCAACACCAACACTGGCTATTTCCAAAGCATCTATTTACATGAATGGCTACCAGTACCGCGTGCTGGTTAATAATGGCGCTGTTACTGTATCCAATGCATCAATTCTAACAGTAAATATGAAGGGTTATGGAAACACAAGTATATGGCAGGTAGTAGGCAAGCGTGGGTTTTCCCCGGGTTCTGTGCAGTACTCAAAAGTAGCTGTTGATGCTAGTGGCACACCATATGTTGCATTCGCAGATGCATCCCAGGGTGGTAGAGCTACGGTAATGAGATACAATGGTACAAACTGGGAACTGGTTGGTAGCGCAGGATTTTCAGGAGGAATGACACAGTACCTGATAACTAGCCAGTTGAGCTTAGCGATTGATGCCAATGGTACACCTTACATAGCCTACACTGATGGCAGTAAAAACGATAAAGCCACGGTTATGAAGTTTGACGGTACCCAGTGGGTTACTGTGGGTACGGCAGGCTTCACTCCTTGGGTAGCTACTAATCCGGTGTTAGTTATAGATGCTAATGGCACCCCTTATATAGCATTTGATGAAAGCGGTACTACGGTTATGAAGTTTAATGGCACGGCCTGGGTAACAGTAGGCAGTAATAAATTCTCTGCTAACGGGGCTGTATCAGACCTGGATATAGCTCTGGATGCTACCGGTATGCCTAATGTAGTGTTTTCAGAATATGGCAATAATGGCAGCAGGGGTAAAGTAATGAGATTTGACGGTACTAACTGGCTGACTATAGGTGAAGGAAACTTCTCAGCGGGTAAGGCGGGATATACTTCACTGGAACTAGATGCTATGGGCAGCCCTTATGTTGCTTTTGTTGATGCAACTAACGGAGATAAGGCTACTGTATTGAAGTTTGACGGTACAAATTGGGTAACAGTAGGAGCTGCCAGCATACCTGATAGCAAGGTTGCCTTCACAAACCTGAAACTAAACGCTGCTGGTGTTCCTTACCTCTCTTATAGTAACATATATGACAATAATTTTAGCCGGACTAGTGTTATCCAATTTAACGGTACATCGTGGGAATTGGTCGGTGATGCAGCTATATTAAATAATTCTGTAAGTGATTTTAATATAAGTGGTGCAGGTATACCATACGTTGTTTATTATGATGGTGACAATAGTGGGAAAGCTACAGTTCTAAGCTTTTCTCCGAATGCTATGCCTACCGACATTGCACTTGTAACCTCAATAATAAACGAGAACGTGGGCAACTATACCATAGTTAGTGGTTTTACTACAACTGATGCCGATGCCAATGACACGCACACTTATACTTTGGTTTCCGGTGAGGGGTCTGAAGACAATGGCAACTTTACAATCAGTAACAATTCTCTAATGATCTTGCTGTCGCCGGACTACGAAATCAAGAGCTCTTACAAAATCAGGGTAAGAACCAGCGACGGGAAGCTTAATGGTTCTTTTGAAAAAGCTTTAGTGCTGCAGGTAAATGACCTGGATGAGATTGCTCCTGCTAACTATACAGTAGCCTTTAACCAAGACTTGATCACCTATAATAATAAGAGTGCTGCCTCTGTAACTGTAACAGGTGCAGAAGTAGGAGCTACTTATAACTATTCTATAACCAGCTCTGGAGGAGGAACTCTGGTAACAGGTACCGGCGAAGTAACAGCTGCTACCTTTAATGTTAATGATATCGACGTTACTCCTTTAGCAGATGGTGAGTTAACTATAGCGCTAAAACTGACGGATACAGCTAAGAATACAGGGGCTGATGCCACAGCACAAACGAAGAAGAATACCCGCTACGTAATTGGCGCCGCCCGACCATCGTATGTGAAGGTGCCTTACCTGACTACATTTGCCCAGTTAGGTAGCAGCTTACCAGCTACCGTAGAGGCTACGTATCTGGATGGTAGAAAAGAACCTCTTCCTGTTACCTGGGATGGTGCTACTTATAAGGGCACTGAAGCCGGCGTTTACGAGCTTATTGGAACGCTAACTTTAGCTGAAGGAACTATAAACCCGGATAATGTAACTACTTACATTATAGTAGAAGTGGAGCAAAGTAAAGCGCCTACTGCTATTGCGTTAAGCAAAAATGCACTGGAAGAGAACAATGTAATAGGTACCGTTATAGGTGTGTTATCAACCACAGACCCTGATGCTGGTGATACACATACTTTTAAACTGGTAGATGGCGATGGAGATACAGACAATGCGCTCTTCACGATTGAAGGTAATGAGCTGAAGGCAGCACAGGTATTTGATTTTGAAACGAAGAGTAGCTTTAGTATTCGTATTCAGACAAAGGACAGCGGTGGCTTAACTCATGAAACAGCTAAAGTTATCACAGTAAATGATGTGTACGAAGCACCTACAGGTATAGCAGATGAGCATTATACAGGATTGAAAGTTTATCCTAACCCAGCCAGCCAGTACCTGGTCGTAAGTTCAGATAAAGTTATCGAATCTGTCAGCTTAGTGAACAGCCAGGGCAGAGTGGTACTTAAAAGTGCAAACAGAAGCGTGCAGGTGCAGCTAAATACTGAATCTTATACGCCTGGGGTATACACAGTACTTGTTGCCTCGCAAGGCAAAATCTATAGTCGCCGTATAGTTATAGTTAGATAACTATAAATTATAGTCGACTCTCTTTAACAGAAGGGTATGTTCGGGGTGATACAATCTCCCGGGCATACCTTTTCTGTTTTAGAACAGCTATAGTTTGAGTATACAGACTTCGGGAATGATGAATAGAAAGGTATAAAAACAAAAAAGCCACTCATTGCTGAGTGGCTTTTGCTCCCCCTCCTGGGCTCGAACCAGGGACCCCCTGATTAACAGTCACAGGTGTGATTTGTCACTTATTATCAGATGCTTTTCTATTTGCTGATAAACAGGCTTTTACAGAAAGAGGTTTGACATGTTTTTTCCTTTATTAATAGGTCTTATCATGATTTGTATGCAAATTGTATGCAAATATTAGCAGTAAAATTGCATGCAGGACGCATCCACCAATATAATTATCGATACCAGAAGGGCGCTGAAAGACGGAACTTTTCCTGTAAAACTGCGTGTCACATACCAGCGGAAGCAGAAGTACTACCCCACAGGCATTAACCTGACCATTGAGGATTTCGAGAAGATGAACTCCAGCCGTCCCGGACGGGAGTTCAAGGGTGTCAAGCTGAAGCTCGAGGCACAGGAACAGGAAGCTGCTCAAATTATCTCCAAGCTCCAAAGCTTCTCATTTGAGGATTTTGAGAAACGCATCCAGCGGGACGGACTGCCCAACGAAGTGTTTTCCGCATTTGACGAAGCCATCGCGAGATTCCGAAAGGCAGGGAGATCAGCCACGGCTGATAACTACATGAGTGCGCGCAATTCGCTCCGGGGATTTGTCAGCGGTAAGGCTTATGCATCGCGGAAGGGAAAGACGAAAACAGAAATAAAGGCACTGCTGCAGGAAGAGGAAGAGAACACGCTTCCGCTGCCTTTTTCCCGCGTCACGCCCGGCTTTCTTGAGAATTATGAGGAATGGATGTCACGTGAAGGACGCTCCGCTACCACCGTGGGTATCTATCTGCGTCCGCTCCGTGCGTTGTTCAACGAAGCCATTGCTTCCGGCGATGTGTCACAAGAGCAATATCCTTTTGGGAAACGAAAGTACCAGATCCCTGCCGGGGTGAATGTGAAGAAAGCGCTTGGGCTAGGGGACATACAGAAGATCTTTGATTATGTTCCTGTAACGGAGAGTGAGGCAAGGGGAAGGGACATGTGGATGTTCTCTTACTTGTGCAGCGGGATGAACGTAAAGGATATGGCAAGGCTCAAATATAGTCAGCTGACTGATGGCTCCATTACTTTCATCCGCTCTAAAACAACGCGTTCCACCCGGCATAGGCAAAAGTCTATCACAGTGCCGCTGATGCCGGACGCGGTAGAAATCATTGCCAGATGGGGGAAAAAGCCGGTTGTCCCTGAGTCTTATATCTTTCCTGTCCTTACCGCAGGCTTATCCCCAGAGGAGGAATTGGCCAAAGTGAAGCAGGCGACCAAGACCATCAACAAATACATCAAGCGGATAGCTGCCGCGCTAGGAATTGAAAAGGATGTTACCACCTACACGGCCAGGCATTCCTTCTCTACGGTGCTGAAACGTTCAGGTGTGTCTACCGCGTTTATCTCCGAGGCGCTGGGGCACTCCAGCGAAAAGACCACCCAGCATTATCTCGACAGCTTTGAAGATGAAACAAAGCGTCAGCACCTGACAAATCTGACTGCTTTTAAGAAGTGACCAGCAGGATCATATCCTCCCGGAGTAGCGGTTCTGCGGTTGACTTCTCCAGAGCAGAAGTTGCCATATAGCTTGCTGTTGAAGCATTTGCGGTTTGATTCATGTATTTAGTTGTAATCACCAAGTTACGGATAGAGGTGGCTGGTGCTAGACTGGTATGCTTACGGTTTAAAAATTGATTTATTATATTTGCAGCACATTCGGGCAAATACTAATAAACCGCTACGTGTTTGCCGCCAAACCTTCAATAAGTAACGAGCAGGTAAAAAGCAGAAAGGATTTTGCCTTTAATACTAATGCTTAATTTCAATGAAGTGCTCGAAAAGCTCAACCGTCTTGAGCAGATGCTTGCCACTCAAACCGCCCAGACTAAACCTGTACTGAATTTCAAAGATGCCTGTGAATACATGGGCGTCAGCAGCAGCTTTCTTTACAAGCTGACAGGCTCAAGGGCCATCCCGCACTTCTGTCCCAACGGCAAGATGCTGTTTTTCAAAAGAGAAGATCTGGATGCCTGGATGCTGCGCAATCCGCAGAGCATAAGAAAAACTTGAAGTGCGTTATGGTCTGGACTTCCGCAGAAACAAGGGTTTGAAAAATATTTCCAAATCCCGGAAACGATTACGCAGGAAACTTCCTTATTGTCCGTGTAGCGATACTTGTTTCGATGTACAGGCAAAATATCCACTGCTAACTGGATTTGCCGCCCACCTAAAAAGTAAAAGCAGAGAGTACCTTTTTTTAGAATTTTCATCAAATTAAAATGAAAATCAACAACAACCTCAAAGGAAAGCAACAAACTATCAAGCTATCCCTTTATGACAAAAATTTTAAGAATACATGCCTGATCCCGGGCGGGCGCACAGCATCAAAAACGGGAAACATTATTGAGAACGAATCTCTGATCAGATTCAGCCAGAAAGGAGGTATCAGCCATGTCTAGGTCCTTCTTTAAAAAGCTTAACCAGGAAGCACAGTTGAACAAGCTGCCTTTTATTCCATCGGAACTTTACAGCCAGCTTCCTTCCCTTCTTCAACAAGGAATCGGAAGGTTTGAGGCGGAGAGAGAAAAAGATGTATACTTTATAGGTGCACTCACTGTGCTGAGCGGATGTCTTCAGGGAGTGCATGGTATATATGATCAGAAAAAGGTATTCCCGAACCTGTATAGCTTCATATCGGCACCGGCAGCCAGCGGGAAAGGGGTAATGGCTTATGCCAAAATATTGGGAAAGGCTTGGGCGAAACACCTGAATAGCGGGTCTGACAAAGACGGAAAACAAAAGCATTTCTTCCTGCCTGCAAACTCCAGCTCTGCCGCTATCGTGGACAATCTGAACCACACAGGCGGAATAGGTGTGATTTTCGAAACTGAAGCTGATACTTTGGCGAATTCCTTCAAGAACGACTGGGGGAACTTTAGTGATGCGCTCAGGAACGGGTTTCATCATGAGCCCATCACTTCCTGTCGCAAAGGAGAGAGCGGGTTTGTGGCCATCGATACTCCGCGCATTTCTGTCGGGATTTCAGGCACACCTGGACAGCTGCTTTCCATCTTTCCATCTGCGGAGAACGGACTCTATAGCAGATTTACGAATTATACATTTCCTTATACACCGGAATGGCGCGATGTGTCACCAAAGGAAGGTGGGGTCAGCCATACAGATTTCTTTAATGAGCAATCCGAGAAAGTGCTGGAAATGGTGTTGTTTTCGATTGCTAACCCCAGTGAATTTACTTTAAGTAAAGCGCAATGGAAGACGTTTAATGACTATTTCAGAAGGCAGCAGGCGGACACCTTCAGAAGGTTAGGGCTTGGAGCGGTGTGCATCACAAGACGGCTTGCGCTGATGATCTACAGGATTGCCATGATCATCTCGGCGGTACGCAGGTTTGAAAGCAAGAGTACAGACGCTCCTCTTGCCTGCAACGAGCAGGACTTTAATATAGCCATGTCTTTGGCCGGTATTCTGCACAGGCACTCCGAATACATTTATTCCCTGCTACCGAATACAGAATATACTTCAGAAGATGTTGCCATGCGTAACTTCTACGATGGCCTGCCACCGGAATTCTCAAGGGCGGAAGCCATAGAGGTGGCCAAGGGGTTAAAGCTTAGTACTAGGTGCGGTGACGGCTATCTGAAAGTACTTACGGAAGAAGGTATCTTTGAAAAGGAAAAACAAGGGAATTATAGAAAGATAGAACTAATTACCGCCTGATCCCCGGCAAACTATGCAAAGCTGCAAAACGGCATGGGAGAAACCTGTTGCAGTTTCGTACGTTTTGCAGGGCTAGCTGAATAAAAACTACAGGGCAGGAGTATGGTCTCACATACTCTTGCCCTTTTATTTTCTGCCTTATACCCTTTAACAGGGTTATCAAAGCACCTTCTGATTTAAATATCTTTCCGAGACTAACAGGGCACAAGCTGTCTTTCAGCTTTTGCAGCTTTGCATGTTTTGCAAGGTGCCGTTCAATCATACCCTAACCCGGGCTCCATACCATGTCGTATTTCCAGTAGTATGCCTTGCCCTCTTTGTCAAAGAACCACAAGTACGTATGAGTGGTTGTCATTCTGCCACCCCGTACTACGGCACTCTTCACGTCTTCAAACTTCACAATTTCCCCTCCTTCTCCGTCAGGAACAACAGCAGCCGGCATGCCCCATGTCATGAGCAGGTCTTTTTTGGTAAAACCCAAGAACTGGTTCATCATCAGATCCATCTCATCCTGCCCTCCTTGCCTGGAGTTTTTAGATTTGTTTTCATACTGCTGGGCAAAGGCGGAGCAGGACAACAGCATGAACAGGGCTGTCAGGTATAGGTAGCGCTTTGTCATAATGTTATTTATTGAATGTTTCACCGCGTATAAGCGTTTGATTGTTTTATCCTGCTTGGCTTAAGTTGTCGCCTATAATCCTATTGTTACGATAACAGTATAGAGCTCGCTTTTACCTGCGGGATCGTTCTTTATATCCTTCGATGTCCGCATATTGGCTCCAATTGACATATTTGTTCATTATAGGATAGGGTCATGAATTATTACAAGGAATTTGTCTTTTTCAATTTCCAGCGTCATTTTAGTTTTCATGTCTTTCGTAATCCAGACATTATCACCCTGATGGTAGTCCTCCTCATTTAATTTGATGATCATTGCCGAAAGGTTTTCTTTAGGCATAATCCGGATAAAGCGAACGCATACGTCCTCAGCCATTATAAAATAGAGAAGGAAGAAAGGATCTTCAATGTGTCTGTACCCCAGCCTTACACTGTTGTTGCCCGTAACCTCTTCATTTCTGAACTCCCATTTATCCCCATAATAGTTTGCCATGTTTGACCTTATTTCCCTGCTGGAGGATCCGATCATGTTCTGGGCTGTGACATCAGAAAGTATAAAGCAGCAAAAGAAAAGGAGTAAAATAAGTTTTTTCATCATTGTCAGGTTTTAGATACAGAAATAGATTATAAGACCTCTTGACTTGGGAGTTGCAGGAGCCAGACCATTAATTTAAAGCTGGAGCCAAGCAAATCAGATGGTTATCATGACCTATATAGGACAAGTGTTTAAAACTACATATATAATTTTATATGTACAATTTATGGTGTATAAGCATATGGTGTAACACTAGGAGTGTATAAGTCTCAACTTTCGCATATGAAAAGCGAAGAAGAGCTGCTAAAGGCAATCGGGGACAGGCTAAAGGAAGTCAGGGTGCAGAAGGGGTATACTAGCTACGAGGACTTTGCTTTGGAACATGGTTTGGGCAGGATGCAGTACTGGCGTATGGAAAAAGGCGTGAACCTTACCATGAAGTCCCTGATCCGGGTGCTGACTATACACGAAATGTCGTTACAGGAGTTTTTTTCAAAAGGATTCTGATCAGCAGAACCAATTTTTAGCTGCATGAGGCAGCATTAGTTGACTTTCTAACTAAGAATTAAGCTGTGAAGGGTTGAACAGCTACTCAATTCCAAAAAATGTGTCCTGTGGAGGGTAAATGGTCAGGCGAATCAGGTTGGTATCAACTACCTCAGCAGATGTTCTGGAGAACCTGATCTTAGCTTTTTCGAGCACTTCAGCAGCTATATACTGCTTTTTATTCACAAAGGTATAGCCAGCTTCCCTAGCATCAGGATTTATGCCTTTAAATTCAATGTCAATGACTACATGGCTCCCATCACTGACTTCCAGCCCGGCGAACTTCAGGTTCTCCATCCTGTTGACAATTTTAATAATCTTTTCAGGGTTAATGTAATAAGTTTGCTCCATTTTCAAAGGGTATGATTTTTCCTTAATCATTTTCAGCCATCTGGCCAGTTCTTTAATCCGGTCAGTCAGCAAATCATTGTATCTGCTTTCTTTCCTTCAGCCAGTCGAAAATGAGCTGATCCACGGGAGAAACAAGGCTCCTATCCCTGTAGGTCAGCCAGATTACTTCTTCTATTTCTCCTGAAGGACTGATCGTTCCCTTGTAACTACTTTTATAACATGTCATCTTTACCTGAATGCCTTCTGCATGGCTGTCTGCCTGTGCCTGAAACACACCTGCAAATCTTACAGTATCTTCGATCAGCTCTATGTTCAGTTCTTCCTTGATCTCTCTTGCAAGCGCCTCCATATCGCTCTCTCCGGATTCACGCTTTCCTCCAGGTATATAATACTTTGTCCTACCTCTGCTTCTGGTACTGAGTATCTTTTCATCCTTTATCTCCAGCCAGGCCAGCTTATCTATAACCTTCATTTCTTATTGTTATAACAGCACTCAGAGTCTGCGTAAGCTCGCTGAAGCTTAGTAAAACCTTTCTATCTGGTTCTTGTAACAGTGTGATTCCCATAGGTAACATCAAACTGCTCCCCGACTTCCAAGACTGCTATTGCTTCAATCTCTTCAGGGTCGTAACCATTATCATCTGAAAAGAAATCTTCAGATACTTCTTCGGTTTTAGGCTCGTAGGAGTTCATGGCATGCTCGTCCCACGCACCCCATTTGCATAAAAATATTTTACTCATACTTATGATCTGGTTAAAAATGAATATGGAATCCGGTAAACGGTATTACTTTATTGATTACTATTATATAAGTTGTAAGTAACATCTTTAAAAGTTGTCGTCAAAATACTCTTCCCCATTGATAAAGAACCTGAGCTGCTGGCCTCTGACAGTCATTTTAAAAGTAGCACAGGCCATAACATAGGCACTTCTTACAGAAGTGGTTTCTATCGTCAGCTTCTCATATTCAAATGGAGAAATCTCGCCGGTCAGAGGATTGGAGCCTGGTTCCCTGATAATCTCAACTTTGTATTCGTTGATCATCGTTCTTCGTTAAAGACACTAAATTAGTCAATTTAGATTCAGAACCTATGGCAGATGTACATTCTAAGGCTACAAGAAGCTATAACATGTCCAGGATCAAAGGCAAGGATACTAAACCGGAAATGGTAGTGCGGAAGTTTCTCCATGCAAAAGGATTACGGTACAGGCTTCATGATAAAAAGCTTCCTGGTAAACCGGATGTTGTTCTGCCCAAATATAAAACCATAGTCAACATACATGGCTGCTTCTGGCACGGGCATGAAGGCTGCAGATACTATGTTATTCCCAAAACCCGTACGGAATGGTGGCAGCATAAAATTAACAGGAACAGGGAACTGGATCAGCAAAATCTTTCCAAATTAATCCAGGAAGGATGGAAAGTTTTAACGATATTTGAATGTGAGTTAAAGCCGAAAGTTAGGGCTGGTACTTTGGATCGTCTATTAGAACAAATCAGGTTTGAAAATTCCGGTAATTGATATTTTCGCAGGTCCAGGCGGGCTTGGTGAAGGGTTTAGTGCGTTATTAAATGCTGAAGGTACAAGGGCATTCGACATAGCCTTGTCAGTGGAGAAGGAAGAAGCTGCACATCAGACATTAACCTTAAGAAGTTTCTTCAGGCAGTTTGAGCCTGGTACTGTCCCTGAAGATTATTATAGTTTCGTTAAAGGTGAAATCACTATACAGGAGCTCTACAGGAGATGGCCGCAGCAGGCTTCCCTGGCAAAAGAGGAGGCATGGCTGGCTACACTTGGGGATGGCGAAGATGCTGTGCCTTTTGAAGAAGTAGACTCCAGAATCAAAAACGCGTTAAAAGGGCATAAAAACTGGCTTCTGATTGGGGGGCCTCCGTGTCAGGCCTACTCCATTGTGGGGCGTTCCAGAAGAAAAGACAGCATACTGGATGAAGAGAAGGATGTCCGGGTAGGGCTTTACCGGCAGTACCTGAGGATTCTGGCTGTACATAACCCTGCTGTTTTTGTGATGGAGAATGTAAAAGGGTTGCTTTCAGCAAAAACGAAGGAAAGCTCTGTTTTTACCAAAATTCTTAATGATCTGTCAGATCCGGTAAAAATCTTCCCGCAAACCGGCACGGCTTCCCCTGACTCATCTGTATGCCCGGGGTACCGGATATATTCTCTGGTGGAGGAGCCGGCAAGCTATGATCTGAACTACAACCCTGTTTATAATCAGAAAAATTTTGTCATTCAGGCTGAAAAATACGGTATACCCCAAACCAGACACCGGGTTATTCTTTTAGGGGTCAGAAAGGACATTAACTTTTACCCCGGAACTCTGAAGAAGGTGGATGAAGTGGCAATAGCGCAGGTTCTGCATGATCTGCCCGGTTTACGAAGTGGCTTGTCAAAGCAAAAGGATAACCTTGAGGCTTGGAGAACAGCCATCAGTGGTGTGAATCTGGAATCAGTATTTCCAAATGCAGAAAGTTGTCTAATTGATGAAATTAAGTATCAGGTAAAGAAAATCAGGGAAGCTGTTGCCGAAACCGGTACAGAATTTCTTCTTTGTGACAAAGCTGAGATCGGATATGAAAAAGAATGGTTCACTGACTCCAGGATTGGGGGAGTATGCAACCATTCAGCCAGAGGGCATATGAACAGTGACCTACTGAGATACCTGTTTGTCTCCAGTTTTGCCAGAGTATACCAGAGATCACCTAAGCTGGAGGATTTTCCTGTTGAGTTGCTTCCGGCGCATAAGAATGTAAAGGAGGGTATTGACGATAAAAAGTTTGCAGACAGATTCCGGGTACAGCTCTGGGATAAACCATCCAAGACAATTACCAGTCATATCTCCAAAGATGGCCATTACTATATTCATCCTGATCCGGTACAGTGCAGAAGCCTGACTGTGCGGGAAGCCGCGCGCATTCAGACTTTTCCAGATAATTATTTTTTCTGCGGTCCGAGAACTTCTCAGTTTATACAGGTCGGCAATGCGGTTCCGCCACTGCTTGCGAATAAAATTGCACGCCTTGTTTTGCCTGTTTTCAGTAAGCTGGAGAATGAGACAGCACTAAGCACCGGTTCAGATCCGGCAGTTACTTTAAGGGAAACGGTTGGAGTATAGCACGCTACACCCTTGGCGTAAAACATAGGGATAATAAAATTTTTGTTAGTATCCACTTTAAACTCATAATTTTTATATATTAGCAGAGCCTAGGACTTGAAGACATGCGGGTAGTACTGTTATAGCCCTACAGGCGCTTTTGGCTGCATTAATGCAAGCCAGTAGCTTGTCTTAAGCCGTAACACAGAACAAACTTACATTTCTTCAATGCTTGATTATTCTCAGATTGAGACAACACCTGCGGAGCCTGAAGCAGGGTCGATGATAGAGACCTTTCGTGCGATTGGTTACAATCTCGAAACAGCTATTGCCGATATCATCGACAACTCTATTTCTGCCGGCGCTAAAAATGTCTGGATAGATTTTGAATGGAAAGGTACTTCTACCTGGATTGCGATCAGGGATGATGGCAGCGGTATGAACAGTGAGGAGTTAATCAGGGCAATGCGCCCGGGCTCCAGAAACCCGAATGAAACACGTAGCATTCATGATCTTGGCCGTTTCGGCCTAGGACTTAAAACAGCGTCCTTTTCTCAGTGCAGGAATTTGTGCGTTATTTCTAAAAAGAAGGACTCTTGCCCTGTTTACTGGACTTGGGATTTAGATTTCGTAAACCGCTCTGGAAAATGGAATTTAATTAAGTACCTGCCGGATCCATTGTTCGAACTTCAGTTAAAGGATCAGGAATCAGGTACAATTGTTCTGTGGAATGATATTGACAGACTGGTAGCAGGGCTGACCGAAGATAATAAGGCTTCTTTAGAAAAGTTTCTAAACAGGATGGATCAGGTTAAATATCACCTGGCCATGACCTTTCACCGCTATATCGGAAATAATAAAATCAGGCTTTGGTTCCAGGGCCGCGAAGTAAAGGCATGGGATCCTTTTCTGATAAATGAGTCTGCGACACAAAAATTTCCTGAAGAGCCCCTTCAGGGAGCTAAAGTAAAGCTCCGGGGGTATGTACTTCCTCATAAATCCAAACTAACGGAAATCAGTTTTAAAGAAGCAGAAGGCCCTAATGGCTGGAACGCTCATCAGGGCTTTTATATCTACCGGAATGAGCGTCTTCTCCTGGCAGGTGACTGGCTGGGGATGTTCCGGAAGGAAGAGCATTTTAAGTTAGCCAGAATCATGATAGACCTGCCAAACAACCTGGATGAAGACTGGCAGATTGATATCAAAAAGTCTGTGGCAAGACCTCCGTTAAATTTGAGGGAACTGCTGAAAGCTTACGCCAGCAAAGTGCGATCTCAGGCTGTAGAGGTGTACCGTCATAAGGGCAAAGTGCTGCAACGCAAGTATGCTTCATTAGAGTTTCATGCGGTCTGGCTTGAAAAAGTCAGGCATGGCAAGAGGTTTTATCACATCAACCGGGATCATCCCCTTATCAAAGATCTCATGCAGCACCCGCAGGTTAATCCGGCAGCTGTTAATGATATTTTAAGACTTGTGGAAGAAACTGTTCCGGTGCCTCTTATTACTATCAAGGAAAGTGAGCATCCGGAGCAGCAGGGGCAGCCATACGAAAACACAGACATTAAGCCATTGATAAGAAAGGCAGGCGAATTATATAGTATCCTGACCACGCAGGGCAAGCCCAGAGAAGAGGCTATCGCAGTTTTACTGACAATCGAACCATTTAACCTATATCCGGAATACATTCAGACGCTATGATTAAGGAAGCTACACAGATTGCCATAAAATTACTCAACCAGCGGGGGTTTATCACACATGCTCCGCAGGCAGATATAGACAACGCTGTTAGGGATGCTGTTAAAATTTTCTCAGGTGTTGATGTAAATACCCTGACCAAAAGTATTGAGGAAAAATTCTACATCTGGCAGGATGACTTTACATCAATCGACCGGAAAAAAACACCCTGGCTTCTGGATAAGAAAGCAGGTATCACTTGGTCTTTCTGGAACAGGTATGAAGAATATCTGAGAGAAGAAAAAAACATTCCTGCAAATGTAATAGGGCAGGTGCATAAATTAACAGATGCAACACTGGATAAACTGTTTGATCCGACAAAGAACAGGCCTATGGATAAACGAGGGCTGGTTGTCGGGCAGGTACAGTCAGGTAAAACATCTAATTATACGGGCCTGATCTGTAAAGCAGCTGATGCCGGTTTTAAGTTTATAATTGTACTGGCCGGTATACACAATAACCTGAGAAGTCAGACCCAGCTTCGTCTGGATGAGGGTTTTCTTGGATTTGACACGCAGCATCAGCGGGCATTTAACCAGAATAACCTTTGGATAGGCGTAGGACAGATAAATCAGGGGATAGTAGCACATTCTCTTACTTCCAGTCAGGAAAAAGGGGACTTTACTGCCGGAGCAGCAAATTCGCTGGGACTTAACTTCAATACAAATGAACCTATCGTCGTTGTAGTTAAAAAAAACACCAAAGTCCTTGAGCGGCTTCTGCAGTGGTTAAACGCACAGTCCATTGAGCTGGAAGATGGTACAAAAGTCATCCGGAACAAATCTCTTCTGCTTATTGATGATGAGGCTGATAATGCGTCTATCAATACTAACCGGGATAACGATCCTTCAACAAGAATCAATGGTCTCATCCGTAATATCCTTCGCCTTTTTGAGCGTAGCGGCTATGTCGGGTATACGGCTACTCCGTTTGCCAATATTTTTATTCCTATTACTGAGGATGACCTTTTTCCAAGAGATTTTATTATCAATCTTCCTGCGCCTTCCAATTATATTGGTCCGGATAAGGTATTTGGCTTCCGCCCGGTAGAAGATGATGAAGTTTCCAATTCGGTGTTACCTGTAGTAAACAGGATAAGTGACTACTTTTCATTTCTGCCAGACCGGCACAAGAAGTCGGATCTTCCTGACTGGCGTAGCAAGGAAGATGTTCCGGAAGATATCATAGAAGACTTTTATAACAGGGTTCCTGATTCTCTGGTAGAAGCAATCAAGTCTTTTATCATCACCTGTAGTATCAGGCGACTACGCGGACAGGCCATGGCTCATAATTCTATGTTGGTCCATATCTCCAGATTTCAAAACTGGCAGAAACTCATCGCAAGAATTACAGAAAAGGTTTTTGACTTCTACCGCAAAGGAATAGAAATGAATATTCCCAGCGTGATTGAAGAGTTAAGAGCAACGTTTGAAATAGATAATGCAGAACAGAAGTCTTTTAAAACCAGATCTGAACAGATACTGAGCACAGAACTTAGCTCAGTAGACCCTTTCATACAGGTGCATGCGTGGGAAGACGTTCTGGAGCATTTGCATGAAGCAGCAACTAAAATTGTTGTAAGAGAAATCAACGGGGGATCAGCAGATACATTAAACTATTTTGATCACCCTAACGGACTTTCTGTAATTGCAATTGGCGGAGATAAACTTTCCCGTGGGTTAACGCTGGAAGGACTCTCAGTGAGCTATTATCTGCGTGCTTCCAGAATGTACGATACTCTGATGCAAATGGGGCGCTGGTTCGGCTACAGGCCAGGCTACGTGGATTTATGCCGTCTTTATACAAGCAGAGAGCTAAATGAGTGGTTCTGCCATATTACCCTTGCCTCGGAAGAGCTGCGCAATGAGTTCGATTACATGTCAGATGTAGCCGGAAGCACACCTGAAAAATTCGCCCTTAAGGTACGTACACACCCCGGAGTACTTCAGATATCGGCTTCCAACAAAATAAGAAGAGCTGTAACAGTAGATATATCATGGGCAGGACGTCTTGTGGAATCGTATGAATTTCAGAAAGACCCTGACGTTATTAACTCGAACCTGAAAGCAGCAGAAGCCTTTATTGGGTTATTACCAAGCAACCCTATAACTAAAGGAAGTAATTCACTCTGGTATGATGTAGATGCGCAGAAGATAAAGTCTCTTCTACAGAAATTTAAATTGTCCGAGAACCTGAAAGCCGCAGATCCGGTAAACCTGCTTCGCTTCATTGATGCTCAGTTGTCAAACGGGGAACTAACCAACTGGCGAGTTGCACTAATGTCAAAAAACAAAGCTGACAAGATGCATACTATAAATAAGGAAGGATTTAGATTAGATGTGGGGCTGTACTCTAGGAAACAGGATGACAGAATCAACTCTGTTGATACATATTACATCATGCGATCCCACATTATAAGCCCTAATCATGAGTTTATCGACTTATCTGAAACAGAAAAGGCATTAGCGATGGAAAGAACTATTCAGTTCTGGCGAGAAAAAGGAAGAAAGGGTGAACCTACTTACATTAGCGGGGAAATAGTAAGAAATGAATTCCGTGACCCACGGAACCCATTGCTGCTTCTATATTTCCTGGATCCGAAAGAAGCGGGTCTGGCTCCAGATTCAGATCCGATAGTTGGCTATGCTATCAGCTTTCCCGGTAGCAGGTTCAATGCTTATGTAAACTATGCCATCCATGAGCAGCTGCTTCCTTTATTTAACATAGATGATAATTTCGAGGAGATGCAGTACGATGAGGATTAATCAACTTTGGGCCGAGCTGGCAAAAGTCAGCAGCTTTACTTCAGGGCTCATGATGAGAAGATATTCCAGTACGGTTCTCCCGGATGTATATGTCGGATTAAGGGCTCCGGAAAAGCACAGATGTCTGGTGATCAAACTTTCTCATGCTTATACGCCGGATACAAAGCCTTTTAATAATCTGAAAGATATCTCATTTGAAATCGTACCAGATGAGCAGAGTCAGGGTAAAAATATGTTGCTTATCCTGTTGCTGAATAACGAACACAGGGATGTTTTTTCTACATTATGTGAAGACTTGATTCAGGAAATCCGCAATGTCGGGGAGGAACGGGCCTTGGTAAGGAAACTTACGAACAGGTATGAGAAGTGGAAAGCTCTTTTTGATAAGGCTAAGTCCACCGGATTAAACGCAGAACAGCAGCAGGGATTATATGGGGAGCTCTTCTTTCTCCGCAAATGGATTAGCTATGCCCCAGACAGACAGAAATGCATCCGAGCATGGCTGGGGCCTGAAAAAGCAGTCAGAGATTTTCAGGATGGAAGCTGGGCAGTAGAAGTTAAAACAACAAGAGGGAATAACCATCAGCTGATTACCATAAACAGTGAAAGGCAGCTTGATACAACGGGGCTGGATCAACTGTACCTGTTTCATCTTTCTCTTGATGTGAGACAGTCTTCCGGGGAAAGTCTGAATGATATGGTTGAATCTGTTGCAGCTGCATTAAGGGATGATGTAATAGCCTATCATCTTTTTCAGGTCAAGCTACTGGAAGCTGGATACTTTGCAGTACATCAGCCATTATATTCATCAACAGGTTACCATATCCGGGAAGATAACATCTACCACATAAGGGATGAATTTCCGAGAATAGAAGAACATGATATAAGAAAAGGAGTCGGTGGAGTGAAATACACTATTTCGATATCAGACCACACGTCCTATATAGCAGATGAGAATTTAGTAATACAGCACCTGAACTAGCTATGTCAACAAACCTTGAACATCTGGAATTAGCCAAATTTTACAGAAATATCCAGCAGGAAATCAGATCTGCCCAGCTGTCAGAAGAAGAAGGAGGTTCTTCAGAACAGCTATTCACTGAGATTGCTGTAATGCTGCTGGCTGATGCCGGGGAAACAGAGAATGCACGTATTTCCTATGATGAAAAGGTGCTCAAGACCGGGGTACAACACAAGATAAATGCATATGCTTTATCCGATAATTATGAAACATTAGACCTTTTTATTACAATATATAACGGAACAGATGATATCTCAAGGGTTCTCAAGGACGAGATAGAAAAAGCAGGCAGAAGGATTACCGGCTTTTTCAAGAATGCAGTATATAAAGACTATGTTAATGAAATTGAGGAAGCTTCTGAAATCTTTGATCTGGCTCATACCCTGAGTGACTCAAAGGAACTGAAGGAGGGGCTGGTGCGTGTAAATGCTTTCATTTTAACAGATGGTGTCTGTTCCAGTGACAATTTACCCGGTCACAGCATTGATAGGCATCCGATCTACTACAGGATAATAGACTTAAATTATCTGTATAACATTTCTGAGAAATCCCACATGCCGATTGAAATCAACTTCAAGGAAGACGGATTTCATGTTCCCTGTATTTATTCTCCTTCTGACAATGCAGAATACCAATCCTACCTAGCCATTATCTCCGGTTCTGCCCTGGTTAATATATATGAGAGGTTTGGTTCCCGGCTGCTGGAACAGAATGTAAGATCTTTTCTCCAGTTTACCGGCAAAATCAATAAGGGTATCCGCAAAACAATTATGACTGAGCCTCATATGTTTCTGGCTTTCAATAATGGTCTGGCTGCTACAGCCGAGGAGATTCAGCTGGAGCCGCTGCCGGATGGAACCGGGAGTGCAGTTGCATGGGTAAAAGATCTGCAGATCGTAAACGGTGGTCAGACAACAGCCTCTATATACCATACCTGGAAAAAGGATAAAGCTGATGTATCCGGAATATTTGTGCAGCTAAAGCTGAATGTTGTCAAGAACAAGGAGAAATTCAGCTCAGTTGTTGCGCGCATTGCAGAGTATGCCAATACGCAGAATAAGATTTCAGCTTCCGATCTAAGCTCTAATGGTGTCAATCACGTCCTGCTGGAAAAACTGTCACGTACGATATGGGCTCCCCCTGTCTTGGGTAAATCCCAGCAGACGCGCTGGTTTTATGACAGGGCGAGAGGGCAATATAAAACAGCTATGCTCAAAGAAGGCTTCACGCAGGCAAAAAGAAGAGCATTTGAACTTAAGAATCCAAAGTCGCAGGTCCTTACAAAGGAGGATCTTGCCAAGTACATCAATACTTATCAGGAAGTATACGATGGTAAAAAGCTGGTAATAGGACCACATTTTGTAGTCCGGGGTAATCAGAAGAACTATGTGCAGTTCATGCATCATAACTTCAGCTCAACTCCGGATAATATATACTTTGAGGATGCAGTAGCAAAAGCCATATTATTCCGGGCTGCCGAGAAAGTGTACGGGGTCAAACCTAACGCAATCGGGGATATGCGCTATATCACTGTTCCCTATACCATTGCCTGGCTTGGCTACAGGCTGAATTATAAACTGGATCTCTACAAGATTTGGAAAGCACAGGATATCAGTACAGGACTGCGGGACAAGCTGCGGGAAATCATGCTGCATGTGGAGAGCTATATAAAAGTACATGCTCCGGGTTCCCTATACGGTGAATGGGCTAAAAAAGAAGACTGCTGGAATGCGATCAGACGGCAGGATTTTGCTATTTCCTTTGACAGTATCAGGGATGAGCTGGAAGTCAGAGGGCAGGGAGTTAACCGGACAAGAATATCCAACGAGGATGTGGTCTCTGCTGAGATCAAAGCCATGCAGGACAGGTTACAGTCGGTGCATCCCAAGACCTGGGAAAAGATTGAGGAATGGGGCAGAGCTACCGGAAAACTATCTCCTTACCAGCGCACCATGGCCAGAGCGATTGGTACCAACTTCAGCAGAAACAGGAAGCTCAGTGAGATAGAGTTCAGTAACGGACAGCAGATACTTGACTTTGCCATTGAAGAGGCATCAGAAATCTTTTTTGATATGGAAGAGTATTTTGAAGCTGATACAGTAAATGTACCTGCGGTAAAACCTGAGATAACCTTAGAGCTGATAAAAGCAATTGTGAAATGGGATAAGAGAAGCAAAAAGCTGAAAGACTTTGAATACCGTTTCATGGCAGATCTTGCAGAAGCCAAAAAGCCTTTAACAGAATATCACATGAGTTTGGCCCTGAAAAACTATGAGAAGGCAAAAAGATGTGGCTTTCAGGAAGATTAACATTTAAAAGGTACTGGTAGCACTTTGATTTGATGCTGGGGTGCTATATAAGAAATACTAATCTATTCAGGAGACATATCCTATAAAAATGGAAATAGCGGAACAGAAAACTACCCCAGTTTTTGTAAAACTGATGCCTTTATCTGATTTACAGGCTTTAATCAACAGTCATCTGAAAAAACTGAGGAATCTTGTTTCGAATGATAAGCTTTTAAAGCTGGCTTATAAATACACTGTTTTTCAGAAGAAGGAAATTGATATCGGGTTAAATATATTCCAGCTGATTTCCAGTACTTACTATAAAGAAAATTTTCACAGCGACATTCTGCATGCCATATTAGACCCGGATGGCCGGCATAAGGAAGGTGCAATGTTCCTGCATACTTTTATTGATTTCATTAATGAACACTCCATGAGGGTATCTGTAAGAAGAGAAGAGTATCAGAATGCTGTAGTTGAAAGAGAAACAGGAAGGATTGACATATCAATTAAAGATGTAAGCAGTAAGAAAGCAATAATCATCGAAAACAAAATCAATGATGCCGTTGATATGGAAAGGCAAATACCAAGGTATGTTGAGCATTTAAACCGCCGTGGCTTTGAAGTTGATTTAATTGTTTACATCGTTCTGAATGGCAATAAACAACCCAATACACATGACTGGAGCCAGCAAGAAAGAGACAGCATACTTCCTAAGGTATTCCCGGTTTCAGCTTATAATGAAACACCTGGAGATTTTTATAATGGGTGGCTGACCAAATGTGAAAAGCAAACTCAAAACATAGATACACTCTTTTTATTAAGACAGTACAACAATCTAATTGCACACTTAGGAGGAAAAAATATGAACAAGCCCTTAATGGAAGAATTTCTGCAGGATATGTTAGTTGAAGACAAATACAATGCAGCTATCTCATTAAATGCAATGCTGCAAGACCTGATCCAATACAGAAGAGATAAAATAATAGATGAATTCAGATTTAGCTATTTGCCATTTACCCGGATAAGAGACTGGAATAACTATGCTGTTATAGAAAATTACTTTTATAAGGAAAGTAATTTTGCCTTAGATGTTATAGTTGAGCAAGACAGGTACCGGGCTCAGTTTTTTGATAGAAACTATGATAAAAATAAAGCACCTTTATCTCAAACTAATCCAGCAACAGCAGTGCTGGAAAAGCTTAATATATTAAGTGATTTTGCCGTAGCCGGCGACAGATGGGAAAAACATTTTCTCTTTCCTTCGCAAGAAAAGGAGTTATATGAATTTATAGCTGCTTTTATTTCCCAACTTAAGAAATACAATGAATTGCCCGTACTAACTGAGCAATGAAAATATTGTAAAAGTTAGTGAACAATATCCGTTTCTAAACTAATAAGTTCATAAAGGATAAGACGGTCCAACTAAGCTACATATAACACGTCGTTGGCAGGTTATTACTTCAGGTTAAAGCTGGATCTCATGCTGAACCAGTATTTCTTAGACCACACAGACAAGAGAAAGAGCTAATCAGAAGGTAAAACTACTTTTGGCTGTACACTATTGGTAACTCAGTTATCCTGGTAGTGTAGCAGGGCGATTTGTAATCAGATTTTAGAATCCAACTCTTGTCGATGCCTTGTACTGCCACCTGCACCTTGCTTCTGCCAAACCTGTCAGTCAAGGTATCCATCACCTTCATTAGACTGGTATGCTTGTCTCTGTCTACAGTGTCAAGCAGATCAAATTGTATTTGATGTTCAGGCACGATCTCCGTTACGATCACCCCACTCTTCTTGTACCAGTAGTGTGGTTTAAAGATCGCTTTGAGCGCTATTGTAGCATAATGGATTAGTTCTATGTCTGAGTTAGTGGCTACAGGCATACAAATGGTCTTGCTGTTGTAGTATTGTCTGTCGTTTTCAGAGAAAGGGTTGGTCTGAACAAATACAGTTACCACCTTGGCACAGCTCCTTTGATTTCTGAGTTTCCTGGCACACTTGGCTGCATAGCTGGCTGTAGCTTCGAGTACATCATCAAAAGAGGTTAGCTTCTTGCCAAAGCTCCTGGAGGTGCAGATTCCCTTTTTAGGTGGTGCAACTTCATCCAGCTCCAAGCACGATTCACCACGTAGTTCCCTATGTAGTCTGACACCAACCACAGTCATATGCTTTCTGATCCAGTTCTCAGATGCGTTGATAAAGTCAAGGGCAGTATCGATCTTGTGATTCTTGAGGAACTTCGCATACTGCCTTCCAATACCCCAGACATCTTCGATCTTGGTTGCTTCCAGTGCTCTCTCAATGTGGTATGGTTCTGTCAAAACCAACACCCCATTGGCTTTAGCAGACTTCTTGGCCAGCTTATTAGCGACCTTGGCCAAGGCCTTTGTAGGAGCTACTCCCAAGCTGACAGGAATGCCAGTCCATTGTGTTACAGTACGCTTTATCTCCCAGGCATAACTAAACAAGTCCACATCGTAAAAGTCACCCAAGTCCAGGAAGCATTCATCAATAGAATATACTTCCACGTTAGGCGTAAATAGCGATAAGGTCTGCATCACCCTGTCTGACATATCTCCATATAGCACATAGTTGGATGAAAAGGCATGCAATTGCTGGTGCTCTACCATGTTTCTGATCTTGAAAAATGGCTCACCCATTTCAATACCTATGGCTTTAGCTTCATTGCTTCTGGCAATCACGCACCCATCGTTGTTGCTCAGCACCACTACAGGCTTACCATTCAGGGAGGGATCAAAAACACGCTCGCAAGAAGCATAGAAGTTGTTGCAGTCGCAGAGGGCAAATAGACTTGTCATAGCTTCACAGGCTTGTGCAGTACCCATACTACAACACCCCAGACACGCATATCCATTTCCTCTGTTACTTCGATTGGTTTATAGGCAGGGTTTGCAGGATATAGAAATGCTTTACCATTTACCTTCCTGAAGGTCTTTACTGTGAATTCGCCATCTAAAAAGCAAACAACAGGCAGGCCATCTGCTGCCTTCAGTGACCTGTCAATTACCAGAATGTCCCCATCATGAATGTTAGCATCCTGCATGGAGTTACCCTTTACACGCATCATAAAGGTAGATGTAGGATTTTGTACCAGGTATTTGCTCAGGTCAATTCTGTCTTCCAGATAATCGTCAGCTGGAGATGGGAAACCTGCTGAAATATAGGAAGCATATATAGGAACTTTAAGATGGTCTAGAAAATCGAAGTCAAATAACTCCAAGATTTGGGAAGAAATAGAGATAACTTTGGCATTGCTCATTACAATGTATATTATATTGGATGACTAATATAATTGGCAAATACGGGTAAAATAACGATTTATGCTAAAATTATTAGTTTTATTTGTGCGCAATTTTCCCATTCGCATTTTCTATCGGAGTTATAGGGACAGAATAGGGTCATAATTAATAAAGGGCAGCGTCGCATAAACTATTCTTTTAATAGCAATACAAATTGAATTGAACAAGACTAACACATATACTGCATGAAGCCTTTTAATGAATTAATCACGCCGCCAAAAGTTCTTCCACCAAAATATTGACCGACTCATCATCTATGGCGGCTTTCTGCTGGTGCTTTACTGGAGCGTAAATAAGGTCATTGAAATTGCCAAAGAGTAGAGCGTAAGGGAGGGATTTAATATATTTTAAACTATATATTAATTTGGTAATTTTGGAACATTACAAAAAGTTAGAAATTTTTTTATTTAAGCCGCGAAAACACTGTTATGAGTAAGAGAGTTATTTTTTCATGGATTTTACTTGTTGTTGCTTTATGGCTCTCTGTGGGAATCATTCTCTTTCCAGATTGGTACTATGCGTTTTTCTTTGAGGGTTTTTTTTGGGATTTTGATTTCTGGTTAGGTGGGGTTAGGGATATATTGCGTTATTTAATAAATAATCCAGTAATTATTCTTTTTTTAATTGTAGTCTATTTTATTATCCAAAGGAAAGTATTAAAATTTCAAATTCCACAGCTGAATTTCTTTACAGGTCTGAAATCAGGTAGTCTGATAGTTATTATGTCTGTAATTGTAGGGCTATTAATTTTTTGGATTCCGTCTAATAGTAGCTTTGAATATTATAATATAGGATATATTGAAGATTCATCAAATAAAGTAAATGCTTCAACTCCACTTGATTTTATTTACATAAATAAAAATAGAGTCGGTAATTTATTTGAGCAAATTAAACCTGATCTGGTACTGAAAGAAAAACAGCTTGAGAACCAATTAGGTGAGGAAAAAAATATTGCCAATGGTGATAATCCTATTTTAAATGCAAGTTATTCAGAAACGAATCAAGCTAAGCAAACTGAAACCTATTCTGCTTCAGAAATATCTGACCCCAAAAAGGTAAAAGCACTTTTAGAGCACTTTGAGACAATTAATGCTATCAGGTTCTATCAAAAATTAGAACTAACAGCCGAAGATGTAAAAAAATTAGAAACATTTAATAATCTTTCACAGCAATTTCAAATCTCATATGATAAATTGGCTTATGCTAAAGCATATGATAAAATTGTTGGTGAAACAATTAGTAAAGAGCGCTCTAATATGAAAAGTTTAACAGGACAAGTTTTAATCCAAGGAGACTTTTTGATTAATATATCGCAAGATAAATTATTATTAAAGCATAACTATTTTCACTTAGATGAAAATAACAGGATTTCATTCAGGGTTAGTACATTGAACCGAAATGATGATATGTCAAGAACCTTAAATGATTTAGAACAGAATAACAAAGCCATGAGTCTAACAGTTTTTGGAAAGGTTATTAGAGCTGAATCTATTGATAAAGTAACAGACATTTATATTGATCCATACGCAATTTGGTAGTTCTAAAAGGTTAATAATTAAACTAGATTACAATTTTTGACATTTTAAAACTTCTTATAACGAGTTCAACACTTCTGGTACATTGTTCAGGGGAGAGTTTACTAAAGAGGATATTGTGTAAGCTTTCATTTCATCAGCTTTGTAAGGCTTTAATAGCGATAACAAGTCCTCCTGCGTTTCATGCTCGTTCAGCCATAACTGTTCAGCTTCTGGTGATAGCATCACTGGCATACGATCATGGATAGGCTTCACCAACTCGTTAGCTTCTGTTGTAATGATAGTATAGGTATGCAATAACTCGCCTGTGCTTTTATCCAGCCACTCATCCCATAAACCTGCGAATGAAAACAGTTCTTCGTTCTTCAGCAGGATTCTGTAAGGCACCTTTCCCTGTTCAGTAACCTGCCATTCGTAAAAACCATCAGCTGGCACCAGGCATCGCTTTGATTTGAGCAGGTTTCTAAAGGAAGGCTTGTCAGTCAGGGTTTCAGCCCTAGCATTGATAGAACGTTTGACTGCTTTAGCATCCTTCGCCCAGAAGGGCTGCAGGCCCCAGGAAAAGAACTGTATTTCGTTGGGGTGGTCATTAGTTACTACAGGCAGCTTTTGAGATGGGGCAGCGTTGTAGTTAGCCTCCTTTACGTGGTTTTCGAGGAGCTTGGAAACACGTGATTTACCCTTCGCTTTTGGAATAACTGAATATCTTCCACACATGGTGCTGAGCTGGTTGTTACAATCCTTCTACGAGCTTAAAACCAAAGTAAGTCATGATATACAAATCATAAACAAGATCTGCTTTGTTACGTGTATAAACTGATATAATCTTAATAAGCATATCATGTCAAGAAGAAATCTCCTCTACCCATTCTTCATAGCCCTGTTCCTGCTAAGTTGTAAGGAAACAGAAGTAGCTCCACAGCAGTCATCATCTCTTGATGGTACGCATTTGCTGCTAGGCAATCCAAATGGTGCGACAAGTGATGCTATTAACTTTAATAATTACCTGATAGAAAGACCACAATATACGCTGTCTTACAGTCGCGACAGGGGAACACCTAACTGGGTAAGCTGGTATGTGGGTATGGAATGGTTAGGTACAGCAGACAGGCAGGATGATTTCAGAGCTGACCAGAATCTGCCTGCAGATTGGTACAAGGTAGCTGCTACCAGTTATACAGGTAGTGGCTTTGATCGTGGCCATAATACACCCTCTGCAGATAGAACCAAGACTGTAGAAGATAACTCTGCCACCTTCCTGATGACCAACATGATTCCACAAGCCCCTAACCATAATCGTCAGACCTGGGCTAATCTGGAAGATTATACTCGTAATTTAGTTGATGATGGCATGGAAGTGTATGTGATGATGGGAAGCTATGGAAGCGGTGGCACAGGCAGCAATGGGTTGGCGCAGACGATAGACCAGGGCAGGGTGACAGTGCCTAACCGCATCTGGAAAGTACTGGTCATACTTCCTGAAGGGGCGAATGATCTGAGCAGAATTAATTCAACAACCAGGGTGATTGCAGTGGATACGCCGAACAACAACTCCATCAGCTCTGACTGGGGAGCCTATCGAACCACTGTTGATGCGATAGAGACTGCCACAGGGTATAACCTGCTTTCCAACGTAGCCAGGGATATACAGGAGGTTCTGGAGAGACAGACTGACCGAGGCCCGACAAGGTAAATCACCATCTATGCTCTAAATATTGCCTTTCAACAAAGTAAATAAGGTAAAGGAGAGGTAGCTTTCAGATGTACCACCACTCCATTACCATATAATAACTCAAAGGCTTCATTCGATCAGCTGATGTACCAGCTGGAGGCATTGCCTTGTATAGCTCCCTGTATCTGGGATGCGAAGTCCAGCGCATTGACAGAGCGGTCGAGGAATTGGTCGATGTAAGTAGACTTATTGGCTCCGGTCAACAGGTTGTAGAGCTTCCACAGGCTGATGTCTCTGTCTTCCTGCTTGCAGAAGCTGGGGTCCCTGTAATAGTCCCGGCAGACAGCGGTCAGCTGGGAGTCTCCATATAATAGAGGAGGGATCTGCTTCTTCCCCTCAGCCGGAAGGTGCTGGTACATCCTGCAGCGCCCCAGCAGCTGTGCAAACTGCTGTTCTGTGATAGAACACTCTGTCAAACTTTGCATCTGTTTCAGGTGCTGGTGCTGGTCGTACGAGCTGAGGAGGCTGTAAATGCCAACATAAAGCTGATCCACATGGCTTGCCTTGAAATCAGCCAGATAGCCATCTGTTCTGACGCACAGGTTGGTGCATACCAGGTTGTTGAAGCCGATGAACACTTTGAAGTGCTCAGCAGCGCCCTTCTTGTTGTAGAGGTTATCCAGGTTGTAAGCCTTTACGCCTCCAATGGTCAGGGTTAGCTGGTTGCCGTCTATGGAGTTAACGATGGATGGGATCTCCAGGAGAAACATCATGCGCTCGTAGTATAACGTTCTCTCCCAGTCCTGCAGCTGGTCTGCGGGCTTGTCCTTCGCCTCCGGAATTCTTCCTTTGATGGGGTGGCTGCACCTGATCTGAGGAGCCTTGATTCGCTCGCCGCTGAAGATGGCCGAGGCTGCTGCCTGTGTCGTGCGGATGAAGTCAGCCTGGCTGATCAGCGGCTCGTTGTCCTTCACATAGACAGGAATGATATGCTCCTGCTGCAGCTCAGGCAGAACAACTTCTACGGTGTTGGCCTCTATAAAAGCAGAAGAGACGGAAGGGGTTGCTTTTGCCTCCTTGCTGCTGCTAACTGTAAGCCTGGGCTCTGATTGGGGTGTAACCCTGATAAGCGAATGTCTCATGATGTATTAAGTTTGTTTTTGATTTAATCTGATTGTAATGCTGCTGAGGGATAGAAGCCTTGTATGGCTGCTACCCCTTTCCATCTTGCTGCAGCGAATGGTGGCGGCTACGTTCTTTCAGTAGTTTTTTAGCTGGCAGGAGAAACTATCTCACAGAACAATGCCTAAGAAATTCAGCATAACTCCTGACTTCACCCTCACTTAACCGCCTTGGCTACGAAATGCGTCGGCGGCCTGTAGCTGAAGTTGTGGTGCGGGTACAGTTTGCCCTGAATAGAGTACAGGATGGTGCCTGTATTCCAGCTCAGCACCTTGTCCACCTGTTTTCTTTCTCCTTTTCCGATGCTGCGGATAGCCTTGATGCAGACCACCTGAAAGGGGCAGTAAGCCCGTTGCAGCCTGAACGGCGACAGAAACAGGCAGCTGTCAGATAACTCGCTTGGCTCCGCGCGCAGCAGGTATTTGGCAATCATGTTTGTAGCCGGTAAGTGGAAAATAAACAGGGCAGCCTCCTGGCTACCCCTCGCTGCTTACGCTGCTGTTTTCAGCTGAAAGACTTCTTGTTCCATTGTCCTTTCGATCGGGTCATAGTAGTAGGAATAAGCCAGCGAGATGATCTCGTCCGTGCCTGGTATGTGGTAGTCGTACGGATCGCATGCCACCTTCTCAATGTTGCCGGGCAGCGTTCTGCCGATCAGTCCCTGGCACATGGGGTCGTTGAAAGTGCAGGGAATGGTGCAGGTCTTGGCCGTAGCATAGAACCTGCCGGATTGCTTGGATTGGATCAACTCTACATCTCCCTGTAAAAGCAGGACATTGAACTCTCTGCCGTCCTCGGACGTGCGTTTTTTGAAGCCAGTAATGGTTACCATCGTCTATTTATTTGATGTGAAACAAAACAACGGGGGGACCTCCGCCCGCCGGATTGGGTGGGGGGCTTACTACAGGGAGGTCAGCGTTTTAACGTCCGCAAAAAATAAAAAATAGTTTAACGCTATCTTATATTATGTCAGCCCTTTGCGGAGAGAAGTCGAAACCGGAATTTGCTGCACCTTTTGGTAAGCGCTTGAAAACAGTTTCAAACAAAGGGGGAATAATTTTCTGCGACTAGGTGTTATGTGGTAAGAATGATATTGACACTTCATTGATCAGTAATGAAATGTTAACGATTCATCAGATTGCCTTTAAAAAATATTGTCTAATTAACCTATGGCAGAACATTACATTGATGTAACCAGCAACCAATTACTACTTACCTATTACAACTATGACAGATATTTACCTTATCCTCCTATCTCTATAAGAAGTTTGGGAAAACTCGAGGGCGAAGATTCGTTTTATATCATGCGTATGTTAAGACAGCCTTGGGCGACTAAGGAACTACTATACGAGTTAGCAAGCCATATCAAGCAATTGAAGCCTAAGAATAGTATTAACTGGGAGTCAACATTTGCCAAGATCGACTCATACTTTGATCAGGAAGGCCGGAGTTAAAAGAGGGCAATTTCTACTTCTGTCCCATAAGGCAGACACTTCATATGCTACATAAAGGTTACTGGTATCTTGCTCCCTTCAAATGTTCAAGATACCGGGAACTTTCATTCTCAAACTTGTGGGGCGCTATATTGTGAAACCTGCTTAACGCTATCTTATATAATGTTATCCCTCTTGTGACTTCTTCATTGCTTGTGATTTGATGATGATTAGAGGCTCGTCACAAAAAGTCTTACAATCAGAAAGACCTAAATTAGTTTACATTTACATAAATATCTTTCTGATAAAAGTATCCTGTCAAGTTTATATAAATTCTCCTATATTTAGTTTTCTTACAGAGCATAATGAAAAGAAAACTTCAGATTACAGGCAAAGGGATGCTCGCTGTGGCGCCCGATATTATCATCCTCTCCTTTATTGCTTCCTCTCAGGAATGGGAGTATGAAAAGACTGTTTCTGCCCTGAATGAGAAGGTGGAAGAGCTGCGCGTGATCCTAGAGCAGGAAGGCATTGAGCGGGCAAATCTGAAGACCAAAGACTTCAGTATCCGGAAAGAGACAGTTTGGGACAAGAAGGCCGAGAAATACGAGTTCAACGGTTTTAAAGCCTCTCACAACTTGGAGTTGGAGCTGCCGCTTGAAAAAGCTCTTATCAATAGCTTATTAAGCCAAATCGCAAATCGGTTAGACAACTTGGACTTCAGCATCTCGTTCGGGGTGAAAGACGCTTCCGCTCACCAGCAGCAGCTCATTTTGCAGGCTATCGCCAAGGCCAAAGAAAACGCCTCGTTAATCGCAGAGGCTACGGGAGTAACATTGATGGAAATCATAGACATTGACTACTCTTACCGGGAGCTGACTATCCGCTCCCAGCGTTATGACTATCCCGTCTATGAGGCAGATATGCTCATGACCACAGCCGATGCAGCCCCTGATTTTGAGCCGGATGACATAGATGTTGCCGAAACGGTGACTATTACCTGGAGAATAGAGTAGATGATCACAGATCAGGAGACCAACTTCGCTTACTTCAGTAGCTACATCAAAAAGTGCCACACAAGAGAGTGTATTGCAATAGTGGGTCTCTTGAAAATAGCTACGTCTTTAATGAATTGTCAAAACACTAGGGGAATCTAGTAGCGGGATTATATTCTCCATTCAATTTGAAAAGCACTACATTGTTAAGTTTCTTAACAGGTAATTCTACTTATAGGCTTGTCAAAATTTACTGAATGTTTCCAAAGTTGCTGGACCGGTAGATTACCAGCTATATTGTCTAGCATCCATTTAGAATGTGCTAGCTAAACTACTTAAATAGATGTATATCTGATATAAAATGACGATTAGTCTTTCACCCACAGCGATGGCACATCCTCCGTTTTTTACTAAGCATGATTTTAATTCTTTTGCTAAATTAGCTGATGTCGCTTATGACAAAAACAACCCTTCCCATGTAGAAGCAAGCAAGCAATTGAAAGCAGGGGTATGGGCGAAGACGGGTTATTGGGCCTCGGAAATACAGAAGCGACTGCCGAATTATGAGGCTTCTATTAAGATGACTTGGCATCAGCGAAACAACGCAGCTGGGCAGAAAGGCATAAAATTTAGGCCCTACACATGGGCGCGCATTACTGTTAGGGATGCAGCGATCAGGGATGTATACTTTACAGTCGGCTTAAACCCTATCGACAGAATATTGATCCTGAAGCTGGACTTTCAGAGAGAGGGAACCACTATGTTGTCGAATACTCAAAGAAGCATATGCTATCAGCACCTTTACCTGCCAGATAAAAGCAGACGCTATTCCAACCCTGTGCCTGAAAGTGCCTTAAGCTCCTACGATTGGGATAGGCTTGTGGCGGAAGCAGTGGCGTTTATCCAGAGTCATGAGCAGGAATATCTTGACTTGCTTAAACTTCTAAGCATAACTAATGAAAGGCGTATTGCGCGCGTGGCATGGAATACAAAAGGTTGGATGAGGCCATCGGGAGAAAGGGGGAAGAGTAAGGATAAAGATTCCCATGAGTACCAGCAGGGCTTTGGTCATGAGGAATGGTTGTTTGATGTGAGCAAGCTGATTGAAGGTCATCACTACGCGTTTCTGGAACCTGTGAGAAGCCAGCATGCAGCCTTTGACGGCAGAACTTTCGACGTAATGCTTTACTCCATAGATGGGGAGACAGGAGGGCGGTACTGGGTTGGAGAGATTAATAACATGGAAGTCATTTCCCATGATCAGGCGGTAAAAGTAGTGAATGTTTACAAGTCCAACGGCTGGTACAATGAAATGCAGAATCAAATTAAACCCATAGAGAAGCAGCCCAAGAGCCTTTCTAAGTGGAACAATATTGACCTGTTCAACATTCGCTTCAAGCCTGAGAGCCTTACCGTCTACCCAGACCTCATTGAGATATCCGAGAATGATAATAGTATTAAATCAGAAAGGTATATTTTCCTGAAGGGAGATGAGGATTTCAGTCAACCGGCAGAGGTTAAAGGATTCGCTTTCGTTCCTCCTGATGCTAAGGCCAACGGCTCCGGTAATGGCTACAGTACCTGGTACACCCGCCAGGCAAAGTCAATAGAAATTGAGCTGTTTCATAAGAAGATCAGTGATCAGCTTTGCAAGCTTCTGCGACAAAAGTACGGTAAAGGGAATGTGCACCCTGAGCATCCGTCAGGCATAGGCAGCAACAGGATTGATATAGTAGTGAAAGAGGGCAGCGAGTGCATCTTTTACGAAATCAAGACCCATAACGCCCTGCGCGTGTGCATACGGGAAGGGTTCGGGCAAATTATGGAGTACTCATATTATGCTGATAGCAACAACGCTAAGGAATTGATCATTGTGTCTCACCATGCAGCAGATGCAAATGTTGCTACCTATCTGCAGCACTTGCGCGCCCGATTTGATATCCCCTTGTACTACCAGCATTTTGATTTAGAATCAAATATTTTGTCAAACAAAATCTAGCTGATCATATTTGCAGGAAGGGGATAAATTATCGCAAATATTTGCATGCCTAATACAGTTAAGTTCATTTTGTTCGATTAGTATTATAAACATTCAGCACTATAGCCGTCATCTAAGCACATGGTTTTTAAAATTATAGGGAAATACAGCAAACCACCACTCAATGTAAAGTCAACGGCATACTTGGTGCGGGATGATTGGAACGATTACGCTTTCTATACTTTATTCAAGCTGCAATATGTTGATGAATCCTTGGGCTTGCATCATATTGGATCCGTAAAAATAGGCTATATAGGCCAAGAGGAAGGGGGTGATGCTAGACGGCTTTCTATTGGGCACTCATTCGATGCACTAGATGATTCTCATTTTTCATTAGGCCAGTCTGATACTTATTATGTAAATCTTAACAGCTTAGGTTCAGAGATTAGGGATGATGTATTAAAAGGATTAAATGATATTGCAAAAGATTCCAACTTATTCAATAGAGTATTTGATGAGCGGGTTACAAGAATATCTCTTTTTAGGAGTGTCAGCCCTACTTCTGTCACTGGACAATTTAGGAGGCTGTCCAATGGAGGAGCTAGATTAACAGATTACAATTTTAAATTCATTGCTCCTAAGATTAAGCAGGGAGCTTCTAGTTTCTCATTATCATTCAGCGTGAAGCCTGAGTCAGTTCCTCCCACTAACATTCATGTATTAATAGGACGAAATGGAGTAGGTAAAACTCACTTAATAAATAATATGATTGATGCTTTGATCGAAGAAGACCGATCAACCAAAAAGTTCGGTGAGTTCAAGTGGACATTAGCTGACATAGAGAGTCACATGTTTGCGAATCTAATTTCTGTTTCTTTTAGCGCATTTGATAAAACAGAGCCTAAGCCGGAGAAAAAAGATAAAGGAGAGGGTATTCAATATTCATATATCGGACTTAAACAAGTCAGGACTGATGGAGATGAGCAGCCAGGCCCTAAGAGCAACGCAATGTTATATGACGAGCTAGTTGAAAGTTTAGATTACTGCAAACGGAGCTCAAAAAAGGATAGATGGAAAAAGTGCATTGAAATGTTGGAGTCTGATCCGAATTTCAAAGAAGCTGAGATCAAGTCCTTGATTGACATAGAAGGTGTGGCTGACTTTAAAAAAGGTGTAGCCAAAATCTTTGAGAGATTAAGTTCTGGCCATAAAGTAGTTTTACTGACAATTACCCGATTAATAGAAAAGCTGCAAGAAAAAAGTTTAGTGATCTTAGATGAACCTGAAGCTCACTTACACCCACCATTGTTATCCGCTTTCATCAGAACTCTTTCTGAGCTGTTAATCGATTGTAATGCGGTTGCAATCATTGCAACACACTCTCCTGTTATATTGCAAGAAGTGCCTAGAAGTTGTGCGTGGAAACTAAGAAGAACTGGTGCAGAAGCAATCAATGAGAGATTAAGCCTTGAAACGTTTGGGGAAAATGTGGGAACACTAACAAATGAAGTATTTGGGCTAGAGGTGACAGAGTCTGGCTTTTATAAAATTATAGATAGAGTTGCGAAGGATCATGAGAGCTATAATGAGGCTCTAAATTATTTTAATGGTCAACTAGGGATGGAGGCTAGAGCAATATTGATGTCTTATTTTGCGAATAGCATTAATAATTAATGAAGAGACTAGATAAACCAGCCGACAATGCTGAGGATGTTTTCTTAACATGTGTCAACATTATTAGGAAAAGAGACTTAAAAACACGATTGTTAGCTTGTAAAGATTTGATCACAGAAGCTGCAGATGAATTTACATCAAAAATTGCGAATGGGGAGGCACACAAGATCAAGGAAGAGACTATTGTCAATGGGAACGTAACAGCTAAAGAGCTAGAAAAAGTCTATACATACAGGTTTGCTAGAAAAGACACTCCCGGAAGGTTGATTTATGATAAATTGATTACCGCTCCAAAATTTGGTGTTTGCCCATTGTGTTCCCATCGTTTGGTTGAAACACTAGACCATTATTTGCCCAAATCAAAGTTTCCAAGACTAGCTGTCGTGCCACTTAATCTAATTCCTTCTTGCACAGATTGTAATAAGTCAAAGTTGGCCATTTCCCCAAAGGATTCAGACGAAGAAACATTGCACCCATATTATGATGACATAGAGAACGATATATGGCTAGTTGCTTCTGTTGAACATACATCTCCACCGGTAGTTAAATATCGTGTAGAGCCAAATCCTTCATGGCCTGCCTTACTTGGAAGCAGGGTTAAGCACCACTTTTCTTCTTTATATCTTGATAGACTGTATTCTACTCAGGCTGCAGTTCAACTTGCAGGCATTGTATACAGGTTAGATAAAATTTTTAAATCAGCAGGAGCAGCAGGTGTAAAACTACATTTAGAAGAAGAAGCTTTAAGCAGATTTTATGCAGATAAGAACTCTTGGCAAACAGCTATGTACAAAGCATTAGCGGAAGATGCATGGTTTTGTAATGGAGGGTTCAGAATTTAAGGTATAATAGAAAGTTTAACATTTTATATTAGATACCTTAATATATCTAGCTTTTCTGACTTTTAGGCACGTTGAACATGCTCTTGTTTAAGCCTACAAATGAACTTTATATCTTTTTATTTATCTGTTACTATTGGCTTGTTATGTAATAGCGAAGCTATATTCTAAGCTGTATTGCATAAAGTTTTAGTAATTCATCTTATATATAAACAAAGTTGGGTGAGCTAATGCTATAGAGTCATTAATGTTTTTTTCAAAAGATTGTATGCAAATTGTATGCAAATAAAAAAAGCCACTTAACGATTTTACTCGCAAGTGGCTGATTTTAAGGGCTCCCCCTCCTGGGCTCGAACCAGGGACCCCCTGATTAACAGTCAGGTGCTCTAACCGACTGAGCTAAGGAGGAATTTATGTCCAGTGGCGGCTTCTACCGCCGAATGATGATGCAATATTACAGCCTCTTTGGCGATTATGCAAGTACTGTCCAGAAAAAATCTTTTAACTTTTTGTAAGATTCTGAAACTCAAAGAAAAAAATTAATTGGTAATGTATAGAATGTTGTTGACAAGCGAAGTTTTATACTGCAGCAGGCCATAAACTGCCGGACCGGCTGTTACATTTCCCTGGAAATTGAACTGGGAGCCACAGCAAGTATGTGTCAGGAACAGGTTTGATTGATCAACACTTACCACACCGCAGCTGGCATCAGGGTCATACGGGCAGGCCCGCTCAAATGCATAGTATGAGCTGGCCGTTTGGCGTACAACTATAATACCCCGGTAACCTGATTGTATATAGGCATAACCGCCGTCCTGGCGAAGCATAGGGTATTGCAGGCTGTTAACACTTATCTGTTCGTTTACCGGCACATTAGGTATGCCCGGGCCTACATTGTCGTCGGAGCAGGCAGTAAGTATACCTATGGCCAGTAGCGCAAGTATCTTATTTATAGTTGTAAAAGCCTTTACCAGATTTACGGCCATGGTGCCCGGCATCCACTTTTTGTTGCTGTATGCGGCTTGGTCTGAATTTAGGGTCATAATGGAAAGCCTCAAACATAGAGGACGTTACTGAAAAATTGGTATCTACGCCGATCAGGTCCATCAGTTCGAACGGGCCCATTTTAAAACCGCTGGCCTGCATCAGTTTATCAATGGTTTCTACATCGGCTACGCCTTCTTCCAATAGCTTTAGAGCTTCTACGTAATAATGGCGCGCTACACGGTTAACGATAAAGCCCGGCGAATCTTGCGCCATAACCGGTGTTTTCTCCAGTTTCAGGGCCAGTTGTTTTATAGTTAAAGCTACTTCCGGGTTTGTTGCTGCCCCCGAAATAACTTCTACCAGCTTCATGATATGAGCCGGGTTAAAGAAGTGCATGCCCACTACGCGTTCCGGGTTTGGTACGCCTGCCGCAATCCGGGTTATCGGAATAGACGAGGTGTTGGAAGCAAGTATAGTTTCGTCAGAGTTAATATCGGCTAGTTCTTTAAAAATACTCTGCTTTACTTCCAGGCGCTCTACCACCGCTTCTATGATCACATCACAGATCAGATCAAGGGTGTTGCCGGTAAAAGAAAGGTTGGCAAGAGTTGCGTCCTTTTCAGCTACAGTCAGCTTGCCACGTTCAATGCCTTTATCAAGATTTATAGTTGTGGTTTGCTGTGCCTTACTAAGCACCTGCACGTTTATATCGAAAAGTATAGTTTTGTAGCCTGCCTGCGCACATATCTGCGCAATGCCCTGGCCCATAGTGCCGGCTCCAACTATACCTATTGTCTTTATATTTTCGAATTTCATAGTCCTGGAATTGCTTATAAAACGAAGAGTGAATGCTCTGCTATACTTGTACGGCAAAACATTCACTCATTCAATTATTCAGTCATTCAAAATTTTAGATAACTCCTTCAAACTGGCGAAGGAAGCGCACATCGTTCTCCGTGAACAGGCGCAGGTCTCTTATCTGGTACTTCAGCATAGTTATACGCTCAATGCCCATACCAAACGCAAACCCAGAGTATACTTTCGAGTCGATGCCGCAGTTTTCCAGCACGGCAGGGTCTACCATACCCGAACCACCGATCTCAACCCAACCGGTTTGCTTACAGATGTTACAGCCGTCGCCTTTACAGATCAGGCACGAAATGTCGATCTCGGCGCTTGGCTCCGTGAACGGGAAGAACGACGGACGGAAACGTACTTTGGTGTCCTGGCCGAAAAGCTCCTTGGCAAAGTAGTAAAGCGTTTCTTTCAGGTCTTTAAAGCTCACGCCTTTGTTAACATACAAGCCTTCTACCTGGTGGAACACCATGTGCGCACGGGCAGAAATAGCCTCGTTGCGGTACACACGACCCGGCATAATGCTGCGTAGCGGCGGCTGATTGTTCTCCATCAGGCGCACCTGCACAGTAGAGGTATGTGTGCGTAAAAGGCGGTTCTTGTCTTCACTCAAAAAGAAAGTATCCTGCATTTCACGCGCAGGGTGGTTTTCCGGGAAGTTAAGGGCTGTAAAGTTGTGGAAGTCGTCTTCAATTTCCGGTCCTTCGGCAACGTTAAACCCGATACGCTCAAAAATACGCACGATTTCGCGGCGCACCAATGATAGCGGATGGCGGGTACCCAGCGTATTAGGTATAGTTGGTAAGGTGAAATCAAAGCCAGTATTGGTAGTGTTTTCCGTAACGTTGGAAAGTTGCTCCTGTGCCTGGTCGAAACGCTCCTGGGCACGGTTCTTTAATTGGTTTAACTGTTGGCCCACTTCGCGGCGCTGCTCCGGCGCAACCGTTTTTAAATCATCAAAAAGGGCTGCAATCTGGCCTTTACGACCTATATATGTAATTCTGAACTGCTCCAACTCGGCTGTATTACCAAGCGGGGCTGCTTCTATCTCCTGTGCTACTCTTTGTATGTTTTCAACCATAGTATGCAAAGATAATAATTTGCAGGGTTTAACATCAATCCAAAGTATAGCTTACGCTACTCAAAGTTGGGCAGGTATAATTTTCAGATTCAAAATAATATAGCACCTTTACTATACTTTAGAGAAGCGCTGAGCATAAGTTTGCTTCTGTTTACCGACACAATCAGGTTACTTACCGACTTTTTGCCTTTGCTTGCCTACTTAATATGGCCGTCTGATGTTGATTAAAGTAGATTTGATCAAAAATTAAAACAATACTGCTATGGAAAATCAAAATTTAAACACAAAACAAAATTACAAAGGCTGGAAGGATCCCGGCGACAACAGAAGTGGTAGAGTAATGGGTGGCCTGGTGCTGGTGCTGATTGGCGTAGTGCTTCTGGCTTATAAAATGAATGCACTCTTTTTGCCGCATTGGGTATTTTCGTGGCAGATGCTCCTGATCGTTATCGGTTTGTTTATCGGGTTCAGGCATTCGTTCCGCAAGCCAGGCTGGATCGTGCTGGTTATTATAGGTACTGTTTTCCTGATAGATGATTTTATACCTGAAATTGCATTCAGAAACTACTTCTGGCCTATTCTGATCATCGGTATCGGGTTATGGGTAATCCTGAAGCCTAAAGGTGGTTATACCCGCCATTACAGGCCGACAGCACCAACTATACCGCCTATCAACATGCCTGCAGGTGCACCTACAGAAAGGACTTTTTCAGAAAGTGCGCAGGCTACTTCGGATGATTATGTGAACTCCACAGCCATATTTGGTGGTGTAAAGCGAAATATACTTTCTAAAAATTTCAAGGGTGGCGAAATTGTGAGCGTATTTGGCGGCAATGAGCTAAACCTGACGCAGGCAGACATTCATCATCCGGTTGTGCTGGATACCACACAAATATTTGGGGGAACATCCCTGATTATACCACCGCATTGGGAAGTAAGAAATGAAGTGGTGGCTATACTTGGTGGTGTATCGGATAAGCGTGTAATGTTGCCGGGCGGCTATGACCCCAATAAGGTACTTGTAATTAAAGGTACTGCGCTGTTCGGCGGGCTTGATATTAAGAGCTACTAAACCCTGCTCTGCTGTAAATGGCTCCGATGCGTGTAATATGGCTATACCTGGCGTGGGCGGCATTTTGGTCGGGGGTGCTGGTGCTGGTACTGTTGCCGGCAAACTATAACCTCACCCTGACCTTTAAAGATGCTTTGCTCTACAATGCACTGCTAACTATAGCCGGTTATGCTGCGGGTACTGGTTTGCGTTACTATCAGCCAACACTGCGGCAGGGAGTATTGCTGCTGGCCTGGAGTTTAGGATTAGCCGGCATCTGTACGCTGGTTTATAGTTTCCTGATAACAAAGCTGGTACGCAATGAGCTATACTTAACATTTGTGGCAGATTCGTTGCCGATGCGTGTGGTATTTGGCTGGTTGCTCTTGTTGCTATTGTTGCTGTTAAACTGGTTTTGGTACTACACCAAAGAGCAGCGCCTGCTGGAAGAGCGCAAAGCCAACACCGAAAAACTGGCCCGCGAAGCAGAGCTTTATACTTTAAGACAGCAGTTGCAGCCACACTTCCTGTTCAATAGTCTTAATTCTATCAGTGCATTGGTGGTGGCAAAGCCGCAGGAGGCCAGAACCATGGTGCAGCAGCTTTCTGACTTTTTAAGAGGTACTCTCCGGAAAGAGAACCAGCAACAGGTAACGCTTACTGATGAACTAAGGCAACTGGAGTTATACCTGGCTATTGAAAAGGTGCGATTCGGGCACCGGTTAAAAACTGTAGTAGCTGTTGAAGATGAAGCAAAGTCTCTGCAATTACCGGCTTTGCTGCTTCAGCCGCTTGTAGAAAATGCCATTAAATTCGGCCTTTATGGTACCACCGGCGAAACTGCTATAAGTATAGCCGCTAGCCGCAGCAATGCGGGTTTAGTTATACAAATTCAAAATCCTTTTGCTGCTGATACCATGCAGGCGCAGGAAGGAACAGGCTTTGGGTTGAGCTCGGTGCAGCGCAGGCTATACTTGCTTTATGCCCGCCACGACCTGGTGCAAACGCAGCAGCTTGAGAACCAGTTTATCACAACCGTACATATCCCTCAGAACTATGATCAAGTGCCTAATTATTGATGACGAACCGCTGGCCCGAAGTATAGTTGCCGAATACCTGCAGCATCACCCGGAGATAACTATAGCCCAGGAGTGTGGCGACGGTTTTGAAGGTATAAAAGCCATAAAACAGCACCAGCCCGAACTAATCTTTTTGGACATACAGATGCCCAAGATAAACGGGTTTGAGATGCTGGAACTGGTAGAGCAGGCGCCCGGTGTGATATTTACCACCGCTTTTGATAACTATGCCCTGAAAGCGTTTGAAGCCAATGCCGTGGATTACCTGCTGAAGCCTTTTACACAGGAACGGTTTGATACAGCTCTTAGAAAATGGCAGGAAAAACGAAGTATAGAATCTGCTGAAAAACCAACTATAAACCTGAACGAAGTGCCCGACAAACAGCCCGAAGAGCGCGTGCGCATTGTGGTGAAAGCTGGTAACGATATCCGGATTATACCAGTGCAGGATGTGCTATACCTGGAGGCGTATGACGATTATGTAAAGATCCATACCAAAGATGGTCTTTTCCTGAAAAAGAAGACGATGGGCTATTACGAACAGGCACTTGACCCGGCTCAGTTTGTTCGTGTGCATCGCTCTTTTATGATCCCGTTTTCCCAGCTCACCCGCATAGAACCCTTAGAGAAAGACAGCCACGTTGCCTTGCTGAAAAACGGCGTACGCATACCATTGAGCAAGAGCGGCTATACCCGGTTAAGAACTGTACTCGGACTGTAAATTTTTTTTTGTAGTAATCTTTTGTGTTGCAACATTGACCAGGTGCAGAGCCTGCCTTGCTGTTCCTATAGTTTATGCAGGTGTTAGTCTATGTAACACAGCGGTTTGTCAGAAACAGGAGCTGAAACAGCCAAACATAGCTTTTTGCAATTTAGCTGGAAATGAGAATTTTATGCTCTTTTTGCTAAACAAAATACCCCTCTGGAAACTTTGGATATAAAAAACGTTTCCATAGTTTTGTGCCGCTATGAGTACCGCCGAATTAGAAGAAAAAACAAACGCCAAGACCAAAATCTCCTGTACTGCTTTCCAGTTGTTTTGCCAGCGTGGTATTAAAAGTGTGTCGATGGATGACATTGCCCAGTTTCTGAGCATGTCTAAAAAAACGATCTACAAGTGGTTCGAGAACAAGAACGAACTTGTGGTGGCCTCTACGGGAGCTTACCTGCAGGATATGCAGGAACGTTGCGAGGTACACTTTAAGAGTGCCGGCAACGCCATCGAAGAACTTTTCAACATCATGGGCATGACGCGCGAGCTTTTCAACCAGTTTCACCCTTCCATCTTCCACGATCTGCAGAAATACCACCCCGAAGCTTTTAAACTATGGATGCAGCACCGCGACGATTACATGTTTGTGAAGATAAAAGAGAACCTGGAGCGCGGCATAAAAGAAGGCTTGTACAGAAAAGATCTGGATGTGGAAGTGATGGCAAAAGTGCGCCTGGTGCAGGTAGAGCTGCCTTTTAACCCGGTATTGTTCCCACCGCATAAATACGACCTGAAGCGTGTGCAGATGGCAACTCTGGAGCACTACATGTTAGGCCTTGCTACCCTGAAGGGACACAAGCTGATAAACGAGCTTAAACACATTAAAGAAGAAGAATAACCTATACCTACTATCTACCAGAATAGAACATGAAAAAAGGAGTAAAACTGATAGCTGTGATTTTGGCACTGTTGGCGTTTACCGGGGTGCAGGCCCAGGAAGCGCAGCAGTTTAGCCTTCAGCAAAGTATAGAATATGCCCTGAAGAACCGCGTAAATCTGAAGGCTTACCGAAATGAAGAAGATATTGCCAAAGCAAGGGTAGGTGAGATCAGGTCTATTGGCCTGCCACAGATAGATGTTGCAGCCGAGGTAGGCAACAACTTTGTTAGGCAGAAAACACTTTTCGATCCCGAATTATTTGGAGGAGGGCCTGCATTGGAACCCTTTGTTATTACACCGGAACAGATAGCATCCGGGGAACCTATTACGTTAACTCCTACCTACTCACAACCAGGGCCTCGTACTGAAGGATTGATAGCTGTTTCTTTTGTGCAGCCTTACGCTGGCAGTGCAGTGATCGCAGGAAGCCAGTTATTGTTCGATGGCTCTTACCTGATCGGGTTAAAGGCAGCTAAAACTTATACAGAGCTCTCCCGGAAAAGCACTATACAAAGCGAGATTGAGGTGGCAGAGCTGGTGAGCAAAGCCTACTATAGTGTGCTGGTGAGCCGCGAGCGCATAGAACTGCTGAACCAAAACCTGGCTCGCCTGGATACGCTGCTGAAGCAAACACAGGTGATGTTTGAGAATGGTGTCGCCGAAAAGCTGGATGTGGATCGTCTGCGTGTATCGGTGAACAATTTGGTTGTGCAGAAGCAAAGAACAGAACGCCTCTTGGAGCTAAGTGTGAATCAGCTAAAATTCCAGATGGGCATGGATCACAAAGAACAGCTTGTGCTAACAGATAAGCTAAGTGAAGTAGAAGTGGATCTGGCTAAGACCATCGGCAAAGATAGTTTTAACTATAGCAACCGCATCGAATACTCAATGCTGGAGACACAGCGCGACCTGGCCATGCTGGACCTGCGTAACAAACGGTCCGGTTATCTGCCGAAGCTTTACCTGACTGCCCGCTACGGATATAACGGGGTAGGTTCCAGCCTTTCGGATGTGCTGAATGTGCGAGCCGGTTATGACAATACAACCGATAGAAATTATTTCGATTTTGGGTACGTAGGCGTGCAGTTGACGGTGCCTGTTTTTGACGGTCTGCGCAAGAGTTACCAGATACAGCAATCCAAGCTGGCACTTGAAAATACAAAGCTGGGTTTCGATTTTCTGGAGCAAAGTATAGACCTGGAATTAGATCAGGCTTCTGCGGAGCTTACCAGCTCGCTGGAGTTAATGAGGTCGCAGCGCGAGAACATGGAGCTCGCCCAGGAAATTGCACGTGTTGCCAAAATTAAATACCAGGAAGGGGTAGGATCTAACCTGGAGGTTGTAACCGCCGAAACCGACCTGCGTGAGGCACAGACCAATTACTACGCTGCTATGTTCGATGCCCTGATCTCGAAAGTGAATCTTGATAAAGCTACCGGTACCCTGTTAACTAAATAAAACTATCGAAAAAAGAATACCTAATCGACCAACTACTATGAGAAGATTACTTGGAATAACATCTTTTGCCCTGCTTTTGGGCCTTGCATCATGCGGCAACGGCGACGACAAAGAGGCGCAGCTGGCAGACCTGAAAAAGCAGAAGCAAGAGATCGAAAATAAAATTACAGCACTGGAGAAAGAGCTGAAATCGGAAGGTAAAGGTGCAGCTTCTGAGAGAAGAACAGTTCCGGTAACTGTTACTGCAGCCCAGCAGGATACATTCCGACATTACTTGGAAGTGCAGGGCCAGGTAGATTTTGACCAGGACGTGCATGTAAGTGCCAAGGTGCCGGGTGTGCTTACAAGTGTGCGTGTGCAGCGCGGCGACCGTGTGTCGAAAGGGCAGACCATGGCTACGATAGATGCCCAGGTGCTGGAGCAGAATATTGCAGAAGTAAGAACACGACTGGACCTTGCCCGCATTGCCTTCGAAAAGCAGCAGAACCTCTGGAACCAGAAAATAGGAACAGAGATGCAATACCTGACTGCTAAGAATAACAAAGAGTCGCTTGAACGCAGCCTGGCTACTCTGCAGCAGCAGCGCGATCAGTATAACATAAAAGCTCCTATTAGCGGGGTTGTGGATGAAGTTATACCTAATGCCGGGGAAGCAGTAGCACCGGGTGTTGGCGTAATAAGAGTGGTGAACATGGCGGGTGGTAAGATAGTAGCAGAAGTATCGGAGGCTTACCTGAGCAAGATTAATAAAGGAGACAAGGCTATAGTACACTTCCCGGATCTGAAAAAGGAAGTAGAAACAATGGTGGATGTGGTTGGTAATTTTATTAATCCTGCGAACCGCACCTTTACTGTAGAGCTAAAGCTGAAAGATACGAAGGCTGTTGAGTTGCGCCCTAACCTGGTGGCTGTAGTGCGCATCCAGGATTATGAAAATGAGAATACCATTGTAGTACCGGTAAACCTGGTACAGAAAGATGAAAAGTCGGAGTTTGTGTATGTGGTGAAGAAGGACGGCAATGGTTATGTGGCAACGAGGCAGGAGATAAAAGTTGGCCAAACATACAAAGGGCAGGCAGAAGTACTTAGCGGACTTACTCCCAACCACCAGATCATAACAGCCGGTTATCAGAACCTGAACGAAGGACAGCCTGTGGTGTTTGAACAAGCTAACAGCTTAGGCAAGAAGTAAACCCTACAACCCTGAAACTATGAAACAGTTCAAGCCGACCAATTGGTCTATCGATAACAAAACCAGTATCTATATTATCACGCTCATCATCTCGATCTGGGGTATCTTCTCTTACATCAATATTCAGAAAGAGAACTTCCCGGACATTGTGGTGCCGACCGTGTTTGTGAGCACCATTTATGCCGGTACCTCGCCATCTGACATGGAGAACTTGGTAACGCGCCCGATTGAGAAAGAAATAAAAGCTATTTCAGGGGTTAAAAAGGTAACATCAAACTCTATCCAGGATTTCTCGATGGTAGTGGTAGAGTTTAATACCGACGAGGATGTACCGGAAGCCAAACAGAAAGTAAAAGATGCTGTAGATAAAGCCCGCCCGGACCTGCCCCAGGATTTAACACAGGAGCCGAATGTGCAGGATGTTAACTTCTCTGAGTTCCCGATCATGCAGGTTAACATCTCCGGCAACTATAGCCTGGACCAACTGAAGAACTATGCAGAAGACATCCAGGACCGTATTGAATCGCTGTCTGAAATAACCCGTGTAGATATGGCCGGCGCTTTGGATAAAGAAGTGCAGGTGGATGTAGACATGTATAAGGCACAGGTAGCACAGGTTACATTCAATGATATAGAAAGTGCCATATTCCGTGAAAACCTGACTTTATCGGGTGGTAACGTAACGGTAGGCGAAATGAAGCGCTCGGTGCGTGTGGTAGGCCAGTATGTAGATCCTGCTCTTATCGGTGATATTGTGGTGAAGTCGATGGCTGGAGGAAACATACAGCTTAAAGAAATTGCCACAGTAAGAGAAGGGTTTGAGGAGCAGGAAAGTTTTGCCCGCCTGGATAATGCCCCGGTGATTACATTAAACGTGATCAAGCGAAGCGGTGAAAACCTGATCGAGGCATCTAATAAAATAGATGACCTGCTAGCTGAGATGCAGGGCTCTGTATTGCCGGAAGACTTGAAAGTAACTGTTACCGGCGAGCAGGCTACGCAAACCAAACATACACTAAACGACCTGATCAACACGATCATCATCGGGTTTGTGCTGGTTACACTGATCCTTATGTTCTTTATGGGTACTACTAACGCTATTTTCGTTGGTTTGTCGGTGCCTATCTCTATGTTCGTGGCCTTCCTGCTGTTCGACTCGTCCGGCGTGTCACTGAACATGATCGTGCTGTTTGCATTCCTGCTGGCGTTAGGTATAGTGGTAGATGATGCCATTGTGGTAATAGAGAATACGCACCGCATTTTCCATACTTCAAACCTTGGGATTGTGAAGTCGGCGAAGGTAGCTGCCGGCGAAGTATTCGTGCCGGTGCTGGCGGGTACACTCACAACTATAGCTCCTTTCTTTCCGCTGCTTTTCTGGCCGGGTATAGTTGGGGAGTTTATGTTTTATCTGCCTATAACGCTTATCGTTACGTTGCTTGCATCGTTGTTTGTAGCTTTTATCATCAACCCGGTATTTGCCGTGTCCTTCATGAAGAAAGAGGACGCAGCTCCAACAACTACCAAAACAAATAAGCGCTTCCTGATGATAATGGCGGCTGCTGTGGTGCTAGCTATAGTGCTATACATTGCCGGCTCTTTTGGTTTGGCAAACCTTATCATGCTTGGAGTTATACTTGTAGCCCTGAACAGGTTTGTGTTTACCGGCATGATCTATAGGTTCCAGCATAATACGTTGCCGAAGTTTATGAGCAAGTATGAGCAGCTGCTGCGCTGGATGCTGACCGGTAAGCGTCCGGTGTATGTGTTTGCAGGTATCTTTGCTTTACTTTTCCTGTCGGTAGCGCTGGTGGCAGTTCGTTCGCCTAAGGTGGTGTTCTTCCCTGAAAGCGACCCGAACTTTGTATATACTTATATACAAATGCCGGTTGGTACAGATCAGGCCGTAACGGATTCGGTTACCAAAGTAGTAGAGAAGCGCATTTACAGGGTAATCGGTGAAAACAACCCGGATGTAGAATCGGTGATCTCAAACGTAGCTATCGGGGCCGGGGACCAGAACGACCGCAGCGTAACAGCCCAGTCGCATAAAGGTAAAGTAACTGTAGCCTTTGTGGAATTTATGGACCGCACCGGAGAAAAAACCTCCGGAGAATACCTGAATGAGATCCGTGAAGTTGTGAAAGGTATACCTGGTGCTGAAATAACAGTGGACAAAGAACAGAACGGTCCACCGGTGGGCAAACCCATCAGCATCGAGATTTCCGGAGAAGAGTTTCCCGAGCTGATAGCCCTCTCTAAAAACGTTGAGCAATACATAAACAATCAGCAGATAGGAGGTATAGAAGGTCTGAAATCTGATCTGGAAGACAGTAAACCAGAGATTGTTTTCAACATAGACCGCGAACGAGCCAACCGCGAAGGTTTAAGCACCGGGCAGATAGGTTCTGAGATACGGACGGCCATTTTCGGTAAGGAAGCATCTAAATTTAAGCTTGACGAAGATGAGTATCCGATACAGGTACGTTACGCTGAGCCTTACCGCGAAAATATAGATGCCTTGCTTGGTATGCGCATTACTTATCGCGATATGAACTCCGGACAAGTGCGCCAGATTCCTCTTTCTTCGGTAGCAACTATAGATTATACGACTACTTACGGCGGTATAAAACGCAAAAACCTGAAACGTGTAGTTACCCTGGAGTCTAACGTGCTGGCAGGTTATAACGCCAATGAGGTAGTGCAGCAGATAGAGCAGTCGCTGCAGAATTTCCAGACACCGGAAGGCTACGAAGTACGCATGGGCGGTCAGCAGGAAGAGCAACAGGAAACATTTGAGTTTTTGAGTGTAGCCTTTATAGCTGCTTTCTTCCTCATCTTCCTGATCCTTGTTACGCAGTTCAACTCTGTTTCAAAGCCATTCATTATACTTTCGGAAGTGTTGTTTAGCATTATCGGGGTGTTGCTGGGCTTCTCTATTTTTAAAATGGATGTGTCTATTGTAATGACAGGTGTTGGTATAGTTGCGCTGGCAGGTATAGTTGTGAAAAATGGTATCCTTATTGTGGAGTTTACCGACCTGTTGCTTGATGAAGGGAAAGAGCTGAAAGAAGCGCTGGTAGAAGCTGGTAAAACCCGCCTTAACCCGGTAATACTGACCGCTACGGCCACTATACTTGGTCTGGTGCCATTGGCGTTAGGTATAAACCTTAACTTCTATACGTTGTTTACAGAGTTCGAACCCCACTTCTTTATGGGTGGTAATAGCGCTGCCTTCTGGGGCCCGCTTGCCTGGACAATTATTTTCGGACTTGGCTTTGCAACTATAGTTACACTGCTGATTGTGCCGGTAATGTACCTGCTGAACGAGAAATTAAAAGACAGGCTGATCGGTAAAAAGAAACGTGCCGCAGCTTTTAAATTAAAACAGGATGAAGTGCCTGTGAATGGAAAAGTTAGAGAATACACTTATTGATAGTACCCATGCTTACAACAAATAAAGCTATTGAGCAGGAGGTTATCCGCATCATTAGCAGAACAACAAAAGTTAAACCATCCCGCTTGCAAACCGACGTGAGCCTTGAACAAAAGCTCGGTTTCGATACGCTTGATGTAGTGGATATTATACTTGCGCTGGAGAAAAAGTACCATATCGTTATTCCGGATGAAGTGCCCATAAACACGGTAGGTGATTTTGTAACGTATGTTGCTGATCATTCTCAACAAGCTGCAGCATAAAACTTTTACATTTTAAACTATAAAAGGCGGGATTACTCCCGCCTTTTATAGTTTAACTCAATTCCTTTCTAGCTTCTGGAAAGATTATAGTTTTCCATTTGTCATTTCGGACCATAGCGAGAAATCTATCTAAGCTTATAGTTGAGGCCTTCTCCAACTTGAACCAAGCTATCCTTTTATAGTTACCTCTAATCCTGAGAGCTCAACTTGCCCATCTTTCTATAGCTGACTTTGGTGTGCTCACGGCCGCGGGCCCCCGTCTTTGGGCATCGCGCTGCTGATTTGAAGCTGCCCTCGCTGTGCTCAAGTTGCCTGCGGCACCGCAACAAATCAAAGGCGCTCCACCCAAAGACTGAAAGCTTTCGATAGCAGCTACTATAGTGAATTGGAGATGCTATAGTTATATAGCCTTTTCCGTGGCTATAGTTCCAAGA